>QHPZ01000178.1 GCA_003219225.1 Verrucomicrobiota bacterium
TGCCTGCGGCGGCACATCCGCGCTCGGAATCTTCGCCGGCACATGCACACGGCTGGTTCTCGCCGCTCTCGTCCTCGGAACGCCGACACTGCTCATGGGAGGAACGTTGCCGGCGATGGCGCGCTTCGCCGTTACTGACGCAGACGAAAACCGGCGCGGACTCGCTCTGCTTTACGGAATGAACACGCTCGGCGCCGTCGCCGGCGCGATTACGGGAACGTTTCTCCTTTTGGAATCGTTAGGTGACTGCACCACGCTTTATCTTTCGTGCGGCGTGAACGCGAGCGTCGCGCTGGTCGCGTGGGTAATTGCGCGGCGCGAGCGACCGCACGAGCACGCACCCGTCGCGCCTAACGAATCGCAAAATCGACACGCAGTCGCGCCCTTGGCCGTGCTGCTCGGGTTCGCCGCACTGACCGGCTTTGTCTTTCTCCTCATGGAGCTCGTCTGGTATCGGATGCTCAGTCCAATCCTCGGCGGCACCGCATTCACATTCGGGATCATTCTCGCGGTGGCGCTGCTTGGGATCGGCAGCGGGGGCATAGCGTATTCAATTATCGCCTCAGGTCGCCGTCCCACGCTGAACGGTTTCGCCGGCACGTGCGCACTGGAAGCGTTGTCCCTGGCGATACCGTATGCGCTGGGCGATCGCATCGCGCTCTCCGCGATGTTGCTGCAGCCGCTCGCCAGCTTGGGATTCCATGGCCGCGTCATCGGTTGGCTCGCCCTTTGCGCCATCGTGGTTTTTCCCGCTGCGTTCATTGCTGGAATTCAATTTCCGCTCCTGCTTGGTTTGTTAGGCAAAGGCCGGGACGGTGTCGGCTCGCAAACGGGCGTGGCTTACGCTTGGAACACGGCCGGCGCGATTGCCGGATCGCTCGCCGGCGGCTTTGGTCTTATCCCGATCTTCAGCGCCACCGGAACGTGGCGACTCGTGATCGCGCTGCTCGCCGCGTGCGCATTTCTGGCCCTGCTCGCGGGCCGCGGAAACGACGCGCGGCCATGGCGCGCATTGCCTGCGCTGTGCGCAATCGTCGCCGCCGTTTTCATATTGGTATTTGCGGAGGGGCCCACCTCAGCCTGGCGGCATGGCCAGCTCGATCGCATGAACAAATTTAGCGCGAGCCGAAATGAAATTCGCGATCTGCTGCAGTCACTTCGCCGCGACATTCTCTGGCAGGCCGACGGCGTTGAGAGCAGCATCGGCATTTCGAAGACGAACGCGCTCGCGTTCATCGTCAACGGCAAATGCGACGGCAACGCGAAGAGCGACGCCGGCACGCAAGTTATGGTCGGTTTGCTCGGCGCGGTTTCGCACCCCGACGCGAAACGCGCCGCCGTCATCGGTCTCGGCACAGGCTCGACAGCTGGCTGGCTCGCGGCTGTTCCCCCAATTCAGCGGGTCGATGTGATGGAACTGGAGCCAGTAAATTCGCCGCGCAATGCCCACCGGTGAATCACAACGCACTCGCCAATCCGAAATTGCCCGTGACCTTCGGCGACGCGCGCGAACTGCTCCTCACCAATCGCGACAAATACGACCTGATCGTCTCCGAGCCGTCCAATCCTTACCGCGCCGGAGTCGCCACACTCTTCACGCGCGAGTTTTACGAAACGATCGCGGCAAAATTGAACCGCGGCGGCTTGTTCGCGCAATGGCTGCAGGCCTACGATGTCGATCTTCGCACCGTCCGGATTTTTTACGCGACGTTTGGCGCGGTTTTTCCGCACATCGAAACGTGGCAGACGCAAGCCGGCGACCTGCTTCTTATCGGATCGCAGTCGGCAATCGTGCGCGATTTCGCCGCGCTGCGCGCTCGGATTGCAGAGGAACCGTTCCAAAACGCAATCGCCTCCGCCTGGGAAACAACCAGTCTCGAAGGCGTTTTCACTCATTACATCGGCAACGGCGAATTCGCGCGCCAGGTGACCGCAAATTCGCGCGTCCCGCTGAACACCGACGATCGCATGCTGCTGGAGTTTGCGTTTGCGCGAAACCGCCAGACCGACAATCGAATCAACTTCGCCGAGATGCGCGAGCTCGCGCGTTCCACCGGAGCAGATCGGCCAGTCAACAGCGACGCACTTGATTGGAACAGGATCGAACGCGAACGCGTTGCGCTTTACGGTCACTCCGGCCGGCCGGGCGAGCTTCAAATCGAAGGACAGCGTTTGGGCGACGCACTCGCTCATTACGAAAACGGCGACCTGGCCGGCGCATGGGCGCGCTGGCAGTCGTTGCAGCGCGAACCGCGCGATATTCCGGAGTTTCGACTGGTTGCGGAATGTCTCGCCGATCGCGGCGAGGACGCCGCACTCATTTATCTCGACAAGGTGCAGCCGAGCGAAGCCGATGCGATCCGCGCGCGTTTGTTTTGGCGACAACACCGACCTGAGGAAGCGGTCATCGCGATGACGAGCGCGATCGGGCGGTTCCACGTCGATCCGTGGCCGAGCACGTCGTACGTCGCGCGCACGCTTGGCCTCGCGATCGATCTGCTCCAGGACCGCGGCCCGACCACTGGCACATTGTCGATCTTGCAGCAACTACAGGAGCCGTTCGCCGTCTACAACAGCGAAGGTGTACGCGAGGCCACGCTCGTGCGCGCCGCGATGGCGCTCGATCGCGGCCCGACCGGCGAGCACGTCCTCCACGCCGTCGCCGCATTTGAGCCACATGTGCCCTGGGAATTGAAATTCCTCAGTATCCGCAGCCGCTGTTACAGCGCGGCGCATCACCCGCGCGCCGATGATGCACGCTGCGACCTGCTCGATTTCATCGCCGCCGAACCGGGCGGCGTCGAAGGCGCGCATTTCGCGCAGCTCAATGCGCCGGCGCGCGTCGCTGCCTCCACAAAATAAGTTCGAGGATCGACATCGCTTGCATCACGGCTGAAACGTAAGGCCGGATGAGCGCGGCGAAGAAAAACAAACCCGCATTTGTGAAGCGATTTCTCGCCTCGCTTGGACCGGGACTGATCGCCGGCGCGGCGGATGACGATCCCTCCGGCATCGCCACCTATTCGATCGCCGGTGCGCAACATGGCGTCGCGCTGTTGTGGACGGCGCTGCTCACCTGGCCGCTGATGGCGTTCGTGCAAATGATGTGCGCCCGCATCGGAATGGTCACCGGCCGCGGTCTGGCCGGCGCGCTGCATCGCAAATTTCCCAGAAAACTGGTTGTCGTTGCCGCCGTGGCATTATTTGCCGCGAACTCGATCAATATCGGCGCGGATTTATCGGGAATGGCCGACGCAGCAGAAATGCTTACTCATCTCGATTCGCACCTGTTCGTAGTTCTCTTCGGCGTGGGCATTTCGGTGGCAACAATATTTTTTCGATACCATCAAATCGCAACCATTTTGAAATGGCTGGCGCCAGTCCTGTTCGCTTACGTCATCACCGGGTTCATCGTTCATCCCGACTGGTCGAAAATCGCGCGGGCCGCGTTTATTCCCTCCTGGCCGAAGAACCACGGCGAATGGAGCACGCTGGTCGCGATTCTCGGGACGACCATCAGCCCGTATTTATTTTTCTGGCGGACGTCGCAGGAAGTCGAAGAAGAAAAATCCAAAGGCCGGCGGATGCTGGTGCGGCGTTTCGGCGCGTCGCGGCGCGAAATCATCACCCGCAAGATCGACATCGATATCGGCACGTTCTTTTCCAATCTGGTCATGTCGACATCAAGACAAGCAAAGATGCAGCGCAGGCGCTTTTCCCGCTGGCTGGTAAATTCGCCGGCACACTTTTCACTCTCGGCGTCGTCGGGACCGGGCTGCTTGCCATCCCAACGCTGACCGGATCCGCCGCCTACGCCCTGGCGGAAACATTCGCCTGGCGCGAAGGACTCGATCAGCGGTTCCGCGGGGCGCGACCGTTCTATCTCGTCATCATTGTTTCGACGCTAATCGGTGTCGTCATGGATTTCCTCAACGTCAATCCGGTGCGTGCACTTTACTGGACGGCCGTTATCAACGGCCTGCTCGCGCCGGTGCTTCTGCTCGGAATCCTCATTGCCGTGGTCGATCCGACCGTGATGAAGCAGCAGCCGAGCTCCATTCCGAGCGTCATCGTCGTCTCGTTCGCCACGTTGCTGATGTTCGTAGCCGCCATCGGCATGTTTGTTTTCTGAAGATCGACGATCTGTTATGCCCTCGGCGACACCGTCATCGCGATCCCGGGTGAGTGCCGGTCTGCTAATGTTTCGCCGCAAAAACCGTTTTGGAAAAACAAAGACGACGGCACATGGAGCATTCCCAAAGGCGAAGCCGGCACGGATGAAGATTTGCTCACCCGCGCGCGAATTGAATTTCAGGAAGAGCTCGGCATTCAACCGCAGGGCGACTGGATCTCCCTCCGCTCGATCAAACAAAAAGGCGGCAAGACCGTTCATGCCTGGGCGTTCGAAGGCGATCTACCCCCGAGCTTCGAACTAAAGTGCAACAGTTTCGAAATCGAATGGCCCCCGCGCTCTGGCAAAATGCGCGAGTTTCCCGAGGTCGATCGCGCCGAATTTTTCCCGGAAGAAATTGCGCGGTGCAAAATGAATTCGGCGCAGATTGCATTCCTCGATCGGCTGCGTGACAAACTCAGATACGAGGACGTCAGCTGACTTTGGGGCGTTATCGATTGTCGGGATTGCTCTCCGGTTTCGTCGCCAATATGCAGCGAAAACCGTAAATCACATCGCGCTCGTTCCGATCGACGACGTTGCGGTAGGAGGACTGCATTTCGAGGCGATTGCTCGTTGCCCAGGAACCGCCGCGCAACACTCCCCAGTCGCGACCGGCCGCGCCGCTGCCACCTTTGTAGGTATCGGCGCACCATTCCCAGACATTTCCGCCGAGATCGTGCAGGCCTAACGAATTCGCTTTAAAGCTGGCGACCGGCGTAGTCGTGCCATGGCGTTGTGGCGTACCATAATTTCCCGCGCCACTGGGGGGCGGCCACTGTTTTCCCCACGGAAATTCGTTTTTGATTTTGCCGTCGCGCGCCTGCGGGGTCGCGCCGCTTTCCTCCGCCAGTCCGACCGCCCTGCTCCATTCCCGGTCCGTCGGCAGCCGATACGATTGTCGATCTTCCAACAAATTTTCGTCGCGCTCTTTCTCGGTCAGCCATTTGCAAAACGCCATTGCGTCGAACCAGTTCACTTTAACGACCGGATGGGTCGGGCCCTGCGCAAAATCCGGCGGTTCAAAGCGTCTTCCGGTCGCCTGGCAAAAAGATTCGTAATCTTGTACCCGTGTTTCCCAAACCGAAATGCGAATTTCGCCCAGGGGGACGAACTTCATGCCTAACGAATTGGTAAACGGCTGGCCCGGCGCGGGACCGAGGCTCTTTTCCAGGCGCGCGGCCAGAAACGTCTGCTGCTGAGGTTCGACTTTTCCGGTTACGGTCGCCGGATTATAGCCGAACATGCGCAACTCGTAGGTGACATCGCCGGGTTTTACCTCCTCAATTACCAGCGGCGTCATGCCAAGTTCTTTCCCGTTCGCGAGCACGCTCGCTCCCCCCGGAGCGCTCGTGATTTTCACGCTGCCATTGGCGAAAACGAAATGCGCCGTGTTTTCGCGTTGCGGCTCGATGTCAATCTTTTGCTGCTCATCTGGCCAACCATCGAGATGCGCCGTGAATTCATGACCGCGCGCCCGGAGGTCGATCTGAAGTGGGGCGTGACCTCGGGATTTTCCGTCGACAAAAATTTCAGCACCGGTCGGCTCGCTCGTGATGTTGGTGGAGGCGCTGACAAACGCGAACGACTTGCGCGCCGTTTCTCTGCGCGTGACTTCCACTTCGTCCCGCATTTCCCAGTCGCCGCGCCGCGCGACAACAGAATATTTCCCAGTCGGAAGATCGACAATCGATTGCGGCGTTGTCCCATCGCGCGAGATCTGACCATCTTCGCTCCGAATCGAAAACTGCGCGCCGGACGGATCCGACTGAATTTCCAGCGCTCCCCTGCTTCGCACGAGATGAAACGCAGGCGGATCAAACGACCGTTTGCTGCTAAAATCGATCGCTGTCTCGACCGGATCGTAACCGGGACTCATGATGCGCAGGTTGTATTTGCGTGATTCCAAATCCTCAAAGGTGGCGGGACTTTTCTGCGCGTGATCGCCCAAGACAATGAGCGCGTGTGCCGGTTCAGTCCGGATCGTCGTCTGCAAATGCAAATCCGCGATCGGTTGTTGGCGCTGTAGCCAAAGCCAGATACCAGCGACAGCGATCGCCAGCATCAGCACGGTCACGACCAAAATCCTGGCGCGAAACTTTTTAGGGCGCTCCCCGCGCTCAAGCGCGGCAAGATCGCGATGCATTTCCGCGGCCGACTCGTAACGCTTTTTCGGATCATTCGCGCACGCTCTAACGAGAACGTTGTTAAGTTGCAGCAGTTGATCGCGATCCGGTCGCTGGCTCAGTTGCGAATCGATCTCTGGAAAATCGAGCCGGTCTTTGCCGGTGCAGGTCTCGTAGAGCAGTTTGCCGAGACTGTAGACGTCGGCCTGCGGTGTCCCCGGACCTTCCGGCGGCACATAGCCCTCGGTTCCAACGAACGATTGCTGGCCGCTCGCTGCGACCAAACCGATATCGGCAAGTTTCGGTTCGCCTTCCGTGAAAATGATATTCGAGGGTTTGATGTCGCGATGGGTCAGGCCGCGCGTGTGCAACGCTTCGAGCGCATCGGTCAACGAAATCCCGAGCCGAATCGATTCCTCCGCGGAGAGATGCTCTCGCGGCCGGTCAGATGGTCGTCCGCCAGTTCCATACTATAATAGAGGTAATCGCGCGTCCGGCCGACGTGCAGAATGTCGATAAACCCGGCGTGCTCGCGCGAGATCGGCTCGAACGCGGACATTCCTTCGAACTCGCGGCGGAACGCGCGCTCACTCTCGAATGTGCTGCGGTAAACAATTTTTACCGCGCGCAATGCGCCGGTCACCGTTCGCGCCAGCCAAATCTCGCCATAAGCGCCACGCCCGATTACGCGCAGCAGTTCGTGATCGGGAATGATCGGAATTTGAGCGGAAACTTGGTCGGGAAT
>QHPZ01000177.1 GCA_003219225.1 Verrucomicrobiota bacterium
GACGCCGGTGGAATTCGCCGCGCTTTGGGACTGGGCCGAGAAACACGGGATCGTCCAGCAAGCGCGGTAGGTCCAGAGGTAAGCAGTCGGAGGTCAGAGGTCAGCGATCGACGGTCTGAAAGTTGCAGATTGAATGCCCTATCCATATATCTGCTTGTCTGACACAGTGCGGTCATTGGCTTGGCACGCTAAGATCGACATCTATTTCCTGCGCGGCGATTAATCTTTACTTCGAGCCCCGCAACATCGAATGGTCGGTCAGCGGTCTTCCGAGCCCAGGAGGTCAGCAGCGGGCTGAGGTTAAGCAATGAAATTTTTTCACGGGAGACGCGGGGTGTGGGCGTTCGGGCTGGGCTGCGTTGCGGTCACGATCGGCGTTTTGTTGCATTTGCCGATGTATTGGATGGGTCGCAGCACGGGCTTTGTGCTCGCCGGCATGCCAACCTGATTGTGGCCGGAATTGGGTTTGCCGCTTATGGCCTCCTGCCGAGGCACGTAACGCAAGCCGTACAGGCGGCTGGTCGCATCACGGTGGCTGCGCCCGAAGACGCTCAACTAGGCGCCGCGCACTGGATGTTGATGCTGGCGCTGGTTGGCGCATTGGTCATCGACGTCATGAAGCCTGCGGCCCTGGGCTTCGTCGTGCCGGGCATGATCAAGGAATACGGCGCCTCCAAGGCACAGGTCTCACTCGTGCCGTTCTTCGCTTTGATCGGGACGGTGAGCGGATCGGTATTGTGGGGGATTCTCGCCGATCTGTATGGTCGCAAGGCTTCGATTTTGTTGTCGGCGGTGGTGTTCATCGGCACGTCGATCTGCGGTGCCATGCCATCTCTTAAATGGAACATGGGCATGTGTTTTCTCATGGGCCTCGGTGCTGGTGGCATGTTGCCGGTGACCTACGCTCTTCTGGCCGAAACCATGCCGTCGAAGCATCGCGGCTGGGCGCTGGTTTTGGTTGGCGGGTTGGGCGCCGTTGGCGGCTACTTCGCAGCCAGCGGCTTGTCTGCGCTTTTTGTGCCGACCTGGAGTTGGCGGATATTGTGGCTCGCGAATCTGCCCACCGGCCTAATGCTCATAGCGATGGGCAGGCTGATTCCCGAATCGGCAAAGTTTCTGCTCGCGCGCGGCCGTGATGCCGAGGCTCATGCGGTGATGGCGCGCTTCGGCACCGTCAGTCACAAACTGGCGGAAGGCGAGGAAGATGTGACGGAAGTGATCGGTCATGGTCGGCGCGTAACAGATGACCCGGTGCTGGATCCAGTGTTAGAGGCAAACCTATGGACGCCTGAACTAATTGGCAAAACCGCCGCACTTACTATTGCGGCCGTTGCCTGGGGGCTGATTAATTTCGGTCTGCTGCTATGGATGCCGAATGACTTGGTCGCCAAGGGCTATTCGATGGGTCTTTCGAGCAAGCTTTTGGCCGAATCAGCTTTGATTGCTTTTCCGACCGTCTTTCTCTGCACCTTCATCTACAGTCGATGGAGCACGAAATGGGCGCTCACCAGCATGATCGCGATTACCTTTCTGGGACTGTTCTGGATCCTTCTGCTGGAAACCCAGGCACGCGGTAATCCCGTTTGGCCCGTCGCTCTGTTGATCATCGGCAGCAACGGCATCATCGCTATCGTCCTGCCCTATGCTTCGGAAAGCTATCCGATCAAGGTCCGTGGCCGCGCGACGGGCTGGATAGCCGCCTGCACCAAAGGCGGCGGAGTTATCGCGCAGACTTTAAGCATCACAGCTCTGGTTCCGCCACTGGGTGTTACCGCAGTGTTGATAATGGCGCCTATCCTGGTTTCGCTTGGCTTGTTCATTCGCTTCGGCAGCGAGACGCGCGGGCTAGACTTAAGGCAACTGGAGGCCTATTCGTTGACGCGAGATTAGGCGAAAGGATCATGCATCGGTTGCCCAACGTCATCCCCGCCGGCACCAGGTCGTATACATACATCGTCTGCGAGGCAAACGACCCGACATGCGACTAGTGATGATATAGGCGGCGAGTGATATAACCGACACAGCTGCGCTGAGCGTGTTCGTTAGCAGTTAATCGGACGAGCTACGCTCACCTTATCGGTTAATTGTTATCAGAAACCTACGCAGCTCCCGTTACCGAAAGTAAAAAGTAAAAATTAGGAATCACGCCGGACCGCGGCAGTTCTGCTGCTGTGCAGCAATCCATGAACGGGTTTCACTCGGAACGCACTAGCAGGGCGCGTAAACTAGAAGCTGGCACACTTTCGATGCACTAGAGCCGTAGTAGAAAACGTCAGGCGGCGTCGACTTCGATTTTTTCAGGTGTCGGCGCGCGGCGTTGCGCAACCGGAAGCTGAAAAATGTGTTCCCGACTCCGGATCTCGAGTTCGTTCTCGATCTTTTTCTTCCAACGCGCCGGAACAGCAGGCGATGTTTCGGACAGCCGGTCCAGCTGTCGTTGAACCTCGGTAATCGCTCGACGGAGTTCAATCGGGTCCGAGGGCGAGAATGTTTTCAGGATTTCGAGTGATCGGCGCAGCGCATCATACCGGGCGCAGGCAATTTTGTGCTGGTCGGCCCGCTGCGATAAACCGAGGAAGGTTTGCAAACAAAATTCCCATCCTGATCGGATCGCTTAGCTCCAGACGGCCAAGCGAATAAAAAATGGCCGCCGCCACCGCGGTCGTCAGGACAATAATTGGTATGCCCAAACGATAATGCCAGCGGCTGAGCCGGATGCCGCATTCATCATGTGTCAGCTGATTGTCGCGCGCCCGTTCAAACCAGCCGGTAATGAGTTTGTCGACCTCCGCGTCCATTGCGCCCCCTCAATCCTCCGGCATTAGATAACTCGAATTTGGCTGCTGAGGCGAGCAAAAAAGGTTGGCAAAAATAGTGACGGGTGACAAGTGACGAGGTTGCGGGCCTAATCGGCGGCGTGATGTCGAGTCTCCATCATCACCGGCGAGCGCGCGTTAAGCCGCAGACTCGAGTAGTCACGCTCGGACTGCATCGTAAGCGGCTTATGATGCAGCGATGAACGAAATTAATCCGCGGTCAGCTCCGAAACTTTTCGCGAGGCACCGACCGGGGCTACAGTCGGAGCAACCGCTCTGATCACACGGGAACTGCGTCGCGTGGTGGTTGGTTAGCGTCAGTGATGAAATTGCGAGTGAAAACGTCGCCCGTCGAAGCGGCGGACGAAAACTGCTCGGCGAAAACCGAAGAACGGGCGCGGGTAAAAGGCAACGCTCGGGTAAACGACGACGCCAACTGCCGGAGGAGCGTAGTAGACCGGGGGCGGCGGGGGCGCATAGCGATTGACCTCCGCGCCACCGTAGTCCCTTACCACCTCGGTGCCGGCGTTCGAGCGCGACGCCGCAGCAATTGCGACGATTCCCAATACGATAAATTTCTTCCACATGATCGATAGCCCTCCTTGTTCTCTCGCGGATTGAACCTGCTACTCGGCGCAAAGTTGCAGAATCAAGTGACGAGTGACAGGTGACCCGCTTCCGCCAAGGCTATAGCGTGGCAAGCGAGGGACGAGGGAATTCGATTGCCGATTGCTCGGCAAAGCGCGTCGCGATCTTGCTCCAATTCACCACAGAGATCACAGAGCACACACAGAGCAACGACATTTGTTTTCCGACCTTCGTGACCTCCGTGTGCTTGGTGGTGAAATCCTGCGACCTAAGAGGGCAGTTCCGTTCGCCGCCGCTGAGAATCGAGCCCTGCCCGATTATCTCGTAACCACAACGTAATGGCCGGGGACCCAGACGCCGGGGTGGCGGCGGGACCAATGGCCGGGACGCCATGCGTAGTAGCTGCGCCCGACGTAATAGCCGGCGCCGTGCGTGTAGTAAGGTCGATCTTGAACGTCGACAACGACAGAGGCTGAAGAGCCGTAACCAGGACCGTAGGACGGACCGGCATAGCCGGGGCCGTAATAGGGGCCGGCACATCCGCAGACGGCGATTGTCAGGAGAACGAGGAGAAAACTCGACGAATGCCGTCTCGCTTTCACTGCAGGTGTTTTCGCCTCGGTGTGATCAGTAATGTTTGTTCTCATATCTACTTATGATACGAATTCGGCAGAGCGTTCACGCGTCTTCAGACTCGCGCACGCGGGGGCTCTTCCCCTGGGCCATGTCCTGCTCGGATTGCTGGATGGCGCGTTCAAACTCCAGCGTAAATTCCAGTTCGTCTTCGATGTGGTCATCAAGCCAGTCGCGATCTTGTTGCAACTCACCAGAGAGATCACAGAGCACACAGAGAAGAACATTTTATTTTCCGACCTTCGTGGCCTCCGTGTGCTTCGTAATGAAATCCTGGGGCGTAATAGCCGGCAGTCCGTTTCTGCCGATTCAGGGCGCGACAGCCTGAATAGTTCGCGACTCGATGGCGTCTGTGTTGTTTAACCAGAACAGGTCTATCAACATGAAAATGAAATTGTCTTTCGTCGCGCTGGCGGCATTGCTCCTTATCGGGCTTACGCCGGCTTCTTCCTTAGCTTACATCGGCATCTCGGTCGGCTTCGCGCCGCCGGCGATCCCGATTTACACCCAACCGTACGCTCCCGCGGGAGGATATCTCTGGGCGCCGGGTTACTGGGCGTTCAATGGCTTCGATTATTATTGGGTGCCGGGCTATTGGGCCTTGCCGCCGCGTGTCGGCTTTTACTGGACCCCGGGTTACTGGGCGTACGACGGCGGCCGTTATTTCTTTAATGACGGCTACTGGGGCCCGACGGTCGGATTCTACGGCGGGATCAATTACGGCTACGGCTACACTGGTGTGGGTTACTGGGGCGCCGAATGGGCCGGCGGCACGCTTCGCTACAACACGGCGGTGACGCGCGTAAATACGGCCGTGATTAAGAACACTTACGTCAACAAAAACTTCGCTACCACAACGACCACCCGCGCCAGCTTTAACGGACCGGGCGGCGTGACTGCGAAGGCGACGGCGCAGGAACAAGCAGCCGCCAAGGCGGAGCACATCGCACCGACCGCCGAACAGCGCTCACGCGTAGAAGCGGCGAAGAATGATCCTGCTTTGCGCGCCAAGGACAATCACGGCAAACCGAAAGCGGACGCGGTCCAGGCTTTCAATCGCAGCCAGGGCACGCAGGCTGGTCCCGCCAACGCGAAAGGCGCAAACGCATCGGGAAACGCCGGCAACTCGGCATTAGAGCATAAGCAGGGCAACCCCGCCACGCGCACAATCGGCTCGCAAAACAACAAGGCGCGATCAGCCGAGGCACGTGCTTCGCATGCGACAACAAAACCGACGCGGTTCGAGAGGCCCGCACCAGCTGCAACTCATGCTCGCAGCGCGACGTCGATAAAACCGAGTAGCCACGCGTATAATCCGCCGACTAATCGCCACGTCGCGCAGCGTCCGGAAATAACATCGCGCCGGCCAGCGACGGCGACAGGCCGGCAAGCGGGACCCCCGACAACCGCGCACGGCAAGGCATCGACAGCGCCGACAGACAAAAAGAAAAAGGGCACAAATGAACCGCCGGGTCGCGGGTACTAAGGCCCGGGCGATCGTGGACGACGGCTCATAGAGCCGTAGCTACAGAGTAACGACTCGCCGCGGTCACTAAGCATTACTTCTTCGTCCAGCCGGCGAGCATGTTTTTCTTGCGATCTTTGCAGGTGTCGTGGACGAGGGCGAAGGTGAGGTTGTCGCCCTGGCGGTGGAATTTGTATTCGCCTGGGCCATGGCAGTCTTTCGGCACTTTTTTGCCTTCGTTGGCGGTGATGGTGAAGTTGTCGCCGGCCATCGTGTAGGTGCCGCGGATGTCGATCTTGCCGTCGTGGTCGCGGTCGACGGTGAAGGTGTTATCGGGATTAATCGTCCAAATCGTGCCAAGCGAGTTGGTCCAGGTGCCGGCGAGGGATTTCCCGGCCATGCCTAGCATGTTCGCGCAGCCGCAGAGCGCGGCGATTGAGATACCCGCCAGAATGTAACGCAGATATGTTTTCATGCGGCCGATGTTCTTCGGCGTCGGCGCAAGGTCAAGCCGGATCGCGAGATTTAATGTTGTGGCGACTGAAGCCTGCTGAAATCAGGCGCGCGATGAAGGGTCGCGCGCGGTTTGACGCGGGGATTCAGGAGCGGGTTGGTCATACGGAAAATCGCGGCCATCATTGCTTCGGCTCTCTCATTCCAGAGGTCGCCGTGGTTTTTGATGATGCTGCGATCAACCTGTACGTCCCAGTAGGGGACGTCCACATCTCCAACTTGCTTTATCTGCCAAACATCGAGCTTTCCTTTCGCACCGTCTAAAGTGAAGCCGTTGCCAGCATGGTTATGCTCTAAGTTTTCTTCAAGCGCGGGAAGGCCGTTGGGTGAATTGATTGTCTCATGCTTGTCCACCGTAATATGGTTGATGAGCATTTCGTTGTGACCCGGCGTTGAGGTATAAAACTTTCGCTCACTTTGGATCGATCCGTTAGGGCCGGGGACGGCGACTTTGTTGAAGCCTTTGCTAACCGATGCCAGGCCCGTTCCGATCGGGAAAAAAGTGCCGTTCGCCCAATCACCGGTCGATGTGATCGATACGAAAAGGGGGCGGGTGCCTTCGGTTTTTCGGCTGTACAAGGCGGCGATCATTTGCCGCGCCAGAATTGAATCGGCCGCGGGGTTAACAACAATGACCAGGTCTGCCGGCATGCTTCGGTCCGAGTCGGCATGGCCATGGATCTCGGCGTTGATGGCGTGAGCGACGGACCTTTCGACAATCAACCCGCCAAACGAGTGTCCGAGTAACACGGCATATTGGTTTCCCCGCCCTTTGCGACGCGCTTCTTCAGAGATTGAGGCAATGGCGTCGTAGCAACCGTAATTGCTCGCGAGCCGCTCGGCTGTTGCCTTGCGATTCCAAAAACTAATCTCTTTTAAAAGGGGAACCGGCGTCAACCGGCCACGCCAGCCAAGATAAACGCCGACTACGTGAAACCCGACGTCTCTGATAGCGGGAGCCCGGTTTAAGCGCGCCAGGAGCGATTCGAAGCTCTTAACGTCACCGGATCCAGCGTTATTTTGCCAACCATGGACATAGGTAATGACGAGCGGCTTCGGCGTGTCATGAATCAAGGCGAGCGCGTTTTGTAGCTGCGTCGGGTCTTGATACGATCCCTGCTCGCCAAACTCGATAAACGCGATCTTATAATCGTTTTCGGTAACAACAGAATTCGTTGGATTCGCCGTGGTGTTCGGTCGCAGAGGCGAAAGCGACGTGCAGGCTCCCAGCCACATGGCTGCGAACCCAACTGCAAGATTAAGGAAGCGAGCGAACAACTGACAACGGTTTATGTCTCGCCTGGTAAAATGGCAATCCGAAAGCCAAAGATGTCGATCTTCGGGCGGCGCGATGTAAACCCTTCGCATTGCTTCCGCGTGATAGGTGGTGGAGTATTGAGACCTTATGGGGCACAGCCAAGGCAGAGATAACGCCAAGAAACGCGCCCGCCGCCGGAAAAAGGCGGAGCGTCTCGCCCGCGCAAAGCGCGAACAAACGGCCGCTAAGCGGCCGAGTTAATAGTTGATAGGAACTGCGCACCGCGAATGCGGAGCGCGGCCGGCCAGCTAAAGGCTCAACGAAACGCTGATCCGGGCGATGTTGGCCGCGCGAGGAACATTTAGTTTGGTCAACGCCTTCTCCGTATCTGCCTCGCTGAGATGATGTCTGCGCACCACCGGAAGAATGGCATTGGCGATTTCTGCGTCGCGAACTATTTGCTGAAACTCGATATGGTGCATTTGGTCGTGAGAGTTTTGTGCGCTGCGCAATGCCCGCCGCTTTGCGCGACCGTTGGTTCGATGTTTGGCGGTTGCGCTAGTTTTGTGCAGCGGTGCGTTGTTTCTGGCACCGATGCGGCGGCGCAGTGCCTCGCATCTGGTGTGGCAAAGCTAGCGTTCGATCCGAGGAAGGACAGGCGCGATGGCGAAAAAGATAATTGGGATCAGCGCCACGGCCGCGGCCGCAGCAATCGTCGCAATGTTGAGCGGCAAGCTCAGGGTGGAATCGGCCGGTCGTGGCCATAAAGCGAATGACCCCGCCAGGAACAGAACGCCAATCGCCAAAGCTTCGGTGATAATAAATGCGATAACCTTTCTGTGATGGCGGCGTCCAAATTCCGATTTCCCGTTTTGGTCTGACATGTCGATCTTAAATGCGTTCCTGCATCACCGCCCGTTATCGGGATGAAACCGCCTCACGACATGCGCGTCGGCGAAAGTGCGTCGCCGGCTGTCGGGTGGCTGGATTATGGCCGCGGCGGCGGAGCGCCGAAAAAATGCCCGCCTATGCTTTGCCTTTCGATGGTGCGCGAGATAAAGGGCACCGCTTTGCGATAATGTAAGTGTCAATTCCATGTCTGGTTTTCCATTCGAGGGGAAAGTGGCCGATTGCCGATTGGCCCTCGCGAGATGCGAGCAATCTACAGCACGAACGCCGCTTCCCTAATGTTATTTGTCGCGACGAACTTTTCTTATCGCGAAAAGGATGCGCGCCCTTTCTGGTAGATTGTCACGATGCCGCCGTACGTTTACCAAACTACCGCTCCGAACAAGCTGTCGCTGCGAAACGTACGCGCGTCGCACAGGGCCGCGGCTACTGCGCGAGCAAGAGCAGGAGCACGACGACGGTCACTGCTTCAATTTGAACAACTTGCGCGGATGCAGCGTCTATTGATGCCACTATGACTAAATTCATTGCGTTAGTGATGGCAGGATTGTTTGCGGCGGGGGTCGCGTTCGCGGGTGAACACGGCAATTGCGCGAAGCAGGTCGGGAATAAACAGGGAACAGCGATGGCGTGCAACGTCTCGCTGGCCAATCTGAACCTGACGCCGGAGCAGAAGACCAAGATGGACGCCGTGATGGCGGAACATCAGAAGGCCGGCTGCACTCCGGAGAGCGAGGCCAAGTACATGCAGGAAACAAAAACCATCCTGAACAAGGAGCAGTACGCCAAGTTCAAGGCGGAGTGCAAAAAGCAGGAAAAGGCAGCGGCCTGACGGCGAAACCGGATATCGGATAGCGGACACCGGAAAGAATTCAGCGCGCGCCGGGAGTGATCTCGGGGCGCGTTTCGTTGTACGAAAGCTGACCTCCAGTTTTACTCAATGAAGCGGGCGAAGAAGACGGTGACGCCGCCACTGTATTGAGTGTAGGCGAAATGGTGATGAGTGATGGGTGAGGAGTGATGAGCGAATGATTGCACATTGCAGATTGCCAAAGCTCACCGGTCAGCGGTTAAATCTTCGGTCAAGCACTAAGCAACTCTCAACGCTCAACTTCAGATGAAAGATCTTACGCAAGGCTCCGTGACCAAACATCTGCTGCACATGTCGTCGTTCATGGCGGTGAGCATGGTGGTGCAGACGCTTTACTTGCTGGCGGATCTTTTTTGGGTCGGGCGGCTGGGAAAGGAAGCGATCGCGGCGGTCGGCGTGGCCGGCACTCTGATGATGGTCGTGCTGGCGCTGACGCAGATGCTCGGAGTCGGCACGACGGCGTTGATCGCGCAAGCCGCGGGACGAAAAGACCAGCAGCACGCCGAGCTCGTGTTC
>QHPZ01000180.1 GCA_003219225.1 Verrucomicrobiota bacterium
CCCACGCCTAACGACACCATCATGAGGCCGAGCTGCGAGACAGTCGAGTAGGCGAGGATGCGTTTGATGTCGAATTGCGCGACCGCGATCAGTGCGGCCATTAAGCCCGTAATGACGCCGATCCAGACGACGATCGTGAGCGAGGGCGTGACGCCGTTGATCGCGCCGACGGAAAAAATCGGATAGACGCGCGCGACGAGAAAGACGCCGGCTGCGACCATCGTCGCGGCGTGGATGAGCGCGCTCACCGGGCTGGGCCCCTCCATCGCGTCGGGTAACCAGACGTGGAGCGGGAATTGACCCGACTTGCCCATCGCACCGACAAAAATCAGCAGCGCGATGAACGTTGCTCTGCCGCCGAGCGCGACGAGCGCCGCGTTCTCCAGACAACCGCGGCCGCCATCGTAGAAAAGCAATGTGCCGCTGCGGTGATAAAGCCAAAGCATGCCGAGAAATAATGCGAGATCGCCAATGCGCGTGGTGATGAACGCTTTCTTTGCGGCGGCGGCCGCGCTGCGTTTTTCGATCCAGAAACCGATGAGCAAATACGAAGCGAGCCCGACCAATTCCCAAAAGATAAAAAAAAGCAGCAGACTGTTCGCGATGACCACACCGAGCATCGCGCCCGAGAAGAACGAGAGGTAGGCGAAAAAGCGGGTGAAATCTTTGTCATCGGCCATGTAGCCGATGCTGAAAACAAAAATGCAGAGACCGACGAGCGCGATCATGAGCAACATCGCCGCGCCGAGTGGATCGAGAATAAAACCGAGACGCAGCGTCTGGTCGCCAAAGGTGAACCACGTGAAATTTTCAACTGGGCGGAAGCCGGGAGTTTGCAGCGTTGAAATAAACGCGAAGATCGACAATGTGAGCGCGGCGATTTGGCCGCCGACCGTCAGTGCGGCTGCGCTTTTGGAGATGAGCGACTGCCGAACTCATTTGATCACGAGCACGATTAGGAGCACGAGATTAACCTTTGAGCCGATCGAGTTGATCGACACTCGTCGTCCGGTAGTGGCGGTAAATCGCGATGACGAGCGCGAGACCGACCGCGGCCTCGGCGGCAGCAATCGCAATGGAGAAAATCGCGATCATAACGCCAGTGGGCGGCTGCGGCTGCGGGCCGAACCGCCAAAACCCGATGAAGTTCAGGTTCGCGGCCGCGAGCATCAGCTCGATCCCGATCAAGATAAAGATCGCGTGGCGTCGGCTCAGCGCCGCGAGCAGGCCGATGCTGAACAATGCGGCGGAAACGACGAGGAAAAGTTGAAGCGTTGGCGTCATTGCTCTCGAGTTACAAAAGTTAAAAGGGTTACAAAGTTACAAAGGACGCGGCGG
>QHPZ01000181.1 GCA_003219225.1 Verrucomicrobiota bacterium
CGGAGCGGGGCTGGGATTCGAGACTTCGGAGATCGTTCCGCCTTTCCACGTCACGATTTCATTGAACGCGCGCATCCCTTCTTTGCCCGGTGCAGTCGCACGGCGCACCTGCCAGTTCTCAAAAAAAACCCGCGCCTTTTCGCCGTGCGACCCGGTGAACTCGAGCGCGGAAGTCGCGCCGCTCATGCATTTCAGCTGAATAATATCGGGGATGTGGAGATCGCTGAGCGTGCCGCGAAATTTTTCGCTTTCGGTTTTGCCGGCCGGCCGCAGCACGGCTTGCACCAGTTCGACAAAATCGCGGTGCGGAAATGGTTTCTCCAAAAAGTGAATCCCACCCAGGCCGGTCGCCTGTTTGCGTTGATCGGTCAGATGGACACCGCTCAGCATAATAGCCCGGGCATTCGGATGACTGGTGCGCAGATCGTAAAGGAAGTCCTGACCGAGATCGGAGGTCGCGTCGATATCGAGGACGAAAAGATCGGGCCTGGCGCCCACGACAAGCTTCTGCGCTTGCGGCAAACTGTGCGCAAGATCAACCCGCGCGGCCGGCGCGGCCTCCCGCAAAGCGTTCGAAATCGCATCGGCCAATTTTTCGTCCGGTTCCAGCACCAGAACGCGGCCTTCGGTTGGTTTTGAACTGTGCTTGGCCTTCTTTTCGTCCACGTTCCTTGTTAGCAATGCCTGCTTCTCATCAAATGCAAAGAATTTTTCGCGTTCCTTATCATGTCGAGCCGAGTCGAGACATCTCGCCTGTTGAGGTCGAATCGCTCAGCAAAAGATTGAGAGATTCCTCGACTTCGCCCGGAATGACAAAAAAGCAGATTGTGCACTAACGATCAGCAAATCGCTGCGCCAGCTCACGCCGGCTCGTCTTGCCGCGCTCAGTCACCGGGATTCGCGCGACAAAGAAAATTCGCTTCGGCGCCTGCCACGAGCTCAGCGTTTCCCGACAAAATTGCAGAAGCACAGCCTCGTGGACATTCGGCTCAGCGACGACACAGGCCGCGACCTCTTCGGTGCGCCGCGCCGATTTGCGTCCGAAGACGACCGCCTCGCGCACACCGCCGAAGCGTAGTAAGCACGCTTCCACTTCGGCCGGGTTCACCTTTCTTCCAGCCACGTTGATCAGATCCGACACGCGGCCGACGAGGCGAAATCCGGCCGGCGTTTTTTCCAACAAATCATCCGGCACAAAACAACCGTGCCCGAGTTTCTCCTCCTCCAGTTCGGGGAAATAAGCGTCGCCGACCGCGGCGCTCCGAACCCGCACCTGAGTTGATGTCGCCTGTGACTCGACAAGCTCGAGAGCAACATTCTTCATCGGCTGGCCCACAAAACCTTCGCTCTCGTTAGCTACTTCGCGGTCGTAACAAATCCCGCCGCACTCCGATGCCCCGTAAAAGGAGTGAATCGGCAGGTTGAATTTCTCCCGAAACTTTCGCGCGGCCGCGATTGGCAACGGCGCGCCGGCCGAAATGCAAAGCCGCAGTTCGGGCAATGCCGGCACGTCGTCAATTTCGACCAGCGCCTGGTAAAAAACCGGTGTGCCCGGAAAAACGGTCGCGCCGGTTCGGGCAAGATCGACAATCAGCGCGCGCGGTGTTCGGTCGCGGCTCAACACCAGCGGCACGCCGCGCGCGATCAGCGGAGTGAGCAAGTTGCTGAAGCCGTAGGAATGCGACAGCGGGATTGCGCCAAAATTAAGATCGACATCTTCGATCGCCATCGTGTCGCAAATCTGTTCGCAATCGGCCAGCAGCTGCTCGCTGCGAAAACGGATCGCGCGCGGCATGGCCGTCGTGCCCGAGGTGAGCTTAAGAAGAGCCGGAGGATTGTCGGACCACTGAGGTGTAGCTGCCTGTGCCAGTCCGGCTCGGACCGTATCTGCCGGCAGAATTCGCAAATCTCTGCCGCCCGAGACGGCGGCAGCTACAACGCCGCAGGTTTTGAACGCCGCGTCGCGCTGTTGCTGGCCGACCGATTCGTCCAGCGGCAAGACAACGACTCGGCATCGCAAACACGCCAGGAAAATCGCCGGCCAGGCATCATCATTCCCAATCTGCACGGCCACAACGCTGCCCGCCGGAAACTTGTCGATCTTCCCTTCGAATACGCGCATCTGTTGTTCGATTTCGCGAAAACTCCGCACCGCGTTGCCCCGCGTGCTGAAAATCGCGGGTGAATCACCCTTGCGCGCGAGCGTTTCCTCCCAGGCACCAAGCAGCGGGTCCTGCGGTTTCATCCCTTGCGCGAAATGGTGCGCGCGATTAGATTCCGCGCTCTTCCTTCAGCATGAAAACGGGCATTCATCCGGAATATTACGAGACCGATATGGTGTGCGCGTGCGGTGCGGTTTATCACACGCGCTCGACGCGCCGTGACATTAGAATCGGTATCTGCGCTCGTTGTCATCCGTTTTTCACCGGCGAGCAAAAATTCGTCGATACCGCCGGGCGCGTCGAGAAATTCGCCCGCCGGTATGGCAGTACCAAGGCCGCGCGCAGCGGCAAAAAAGCTTAGCTGAGCTTTTGTAGAGGCGTTCGCCGCGGTGAACGCCTTTCGGCGGCTGACACAGCCGCCGCTACAATGTCCATGGACTTCGACACTTTAATTCAACGCAAGCGCGAACGCTTCCAGGAACTCGAAACCGAGGTCGCAAACCCGGCGTTGTTTTCAAACCGCAAGCGCGCGGGCGAGATCATGCGCGAGCACGCCAGCATCAAGGCGCTGCTCGCGAAATCGGATGAGCTCGAGCAAGCGCGCAAACAACTCGACGACACGCGCGAGCTCGCCTTGTCGAACGACGTCGCGATTGCCGCGATGGCCGAGGATGAAATCGCCGATCTTGACAAGCGCGTCACCGATCTTGAGCGCGAATTGCAGATTGAACTGTTCCCGCGCGACGAGCACGAAGATCGCGATGCCATCATCGAGATCCGCGCGGGCACCGGCGGAAATGAAGCCGCTATTTTTGCGGCCGATCTTTACCGGATGTACAACCGCTATGCCGAAGCGGCGGGATTGAAGACGGAACAACTCGCAGCGAGCCCATCGGAGCTTGGTGGCTTCAAGGAAGTCATCTTCAGAGTATCGGGCGAATCGGTTTTCCATAAGCTGCGCTACGAAAGCGGCGTGCACCGCGTGCAGCGCGTGCCCGCGACCGAAGCCCAGGGGCGGATTCACACTTCCACCGCCACCGTCGCCGTCTTGCCCGAGGCCGAAGATGTCGATCTCGAATTGAAGCCGGAAGAGTTGCGGATCGAAGTGTCCCGCGCTGGCGGACCGGGTGGTCAGGGCGTGAACACGACCGATTCCGCCGTGCAGGTGCTCCACATCCCCACCGGCACGATGGTGCGATGTCAGGACGGCCGCAGCCAGATCAAGAACAAGGAACGCGCCTTATCGATCTTGCGGGCGCGTCTGCTCGAGCGCAAAGAGCGCGAGGAAGCCGAGAAATACAGCGCCCAACGCCGCGGCCAGATCGGCACCGGCGGGCGCGAAGAAAAAATCCGTACCTACAATTTCCCGCAAAACCGCGTCACCGATCACCGCATCGGTCTGACCCTCTATAATCTAGATCGCGTCATGGACGGCAACCTTGACGAGTTGATCACCGCCTTGCAAACCGCCGATGTGGCGGAGCGGTTGGGAGGTGCTTTGGAGGGCGCTGCGCCGTCAGCGCCTTAGCTTACAGGCGCGATCAGGCGCGTTCACTCATCCAAATGACTGTTCTGGAGGTGCTGCAACGGAGCACTGAATATCTGAATAAGCGCAAGATCGACAATCCGCGGTTAAACGCGGAGCATCTGCTGGGGCACGTGCTGGGGCGGACGCGGATGGAGCTTTATCTCGACTTCGAGAGGACCCTCGGCGAATCAGAGTTGGTCCCGTTGCGCGAATTGATCCGTCGTCGCGGTGAAGGCGAACCGCTCCAGCATTTGCTGGGCACGGTGGAATTTTGCGGACTGACTTTTCTGTGCGACAAACGCGCGATGGTGCCAAGGCCGGAAACAGAGGAGCTCGTTGAGCTCCTCAAATCCCAAATCCCAAATCCCAAATCCCAGATTTTGGACGTCGGAACGGGTAGCGGAGTGATAGCTCTGAGTTTGGCTGTGAAATTTCCCGAGGCAGAGGTTCTCGCTGCGGACATTTCGGAGGATGCGCTCGCGCTGGCACGGGAAAATGCGGAACGACTCGGATTGAGCGCCCGCGTGCAGTTTCGGAAAAGTAATCTGTTGGACGGCGTCGATGGCTCGTTCGATTTGATCGTGGCGAATCTGCCGTACATCCCGAGGAAGGATCGACAATCACTCGCGCGCGAGGTTTTACACGATCCAGAGGTGGCGCTTTTTGCGGGCGAGAGCGGCGATGAACTGGTGCGCGAGTTGATCGAGCAGGCGCCGGCTCATCTTAAACCGGGCGGGTTACTCGCGCTCGAAGTTGGCATCGCTCAAGCTGCCTCTCTCACCGGCTTGCTGCGCAAAAAAAATTACCACGACATTGAGTCGAAAAACGATTATTCAGGTGTAAACCGGTTTTTGTTGGCCAGGTATGGATAAAATCCGCATCCAAGGGGGGCGACCGCTTTCCGGGACGATTAAGGTGAGCGGCTCGAAAAATTCGGCCCTGCCGATCCTGGCGGCGACTTTGCTCACCCACGAGCCGTGCACAATTCATCGGGTGCCGGACCTCAGCGACACGCATTACATGCTCCAAATCCTGGTGCATCTCGGCGCGCAGGTGGAGCGCGCCAGTGGCGTCGTCACGGTCGCGGCCGAAAAGATCGCGTCGGTTGCGCCCTACGACGTGGTTCGGAGGATGCGCGCGTCGGTTTGTGTGCTCGGTCCGCTGCTCGGCCGTTGCAAGGAAGCGACGGTCTCGCTGCCGGGCGGCTGCGTCATTGGCGATCGTCCGATTGATTTGCATTTAAAAGGATTTGAGGCGCTTGGTTCGGCGGTTCGCGTGGAAGGCGGTAACATCAAAGTATTCGCGCCGAAATTAACCGGCGCAGTCGTCAATCTTCGCGGAAAATTTGGGCCCACTGTTCTCGGCACCGACAACGTGATGCGCGGCGCAGGAACCGGAGGTTGTCGATCTTGCCACGTTCCTCAATAAGATGGGGGCCAAAATCGAAGGCGCAGGGACGCGGCGTTTGATTATTGAAGGCGTACCGGAGTTGCACGGCGCCGCGCACGAGATTATTCCCGATCGAATCGAAACGGGCACATTCCTCGTCGCCGGAGCGATCTGCGGAAAGGGGATCACCGTAGCGCGCGCCGAGCCTGAACATGTGCAATCCGTCACAGCCGCGCTAGCGACGTGCGGATTCAGGATCAACCCCGAGCGCGATTCCATTTCGGTTTATCCGAACGGCGTGCCGAAGCCAGTCGAGCTCGGCACGGCGCCGTATCCTGGTTTCCCTACCGACATGCAGGCGCAAATGTGCGCGCTCCTTGCCACGACTGAAGGCACGAGCATGATCACGGAAAATATTTTTCCGCAGCGCTACATGCATGTCGCCGAGCTGAAACGCATGGGCGCGCGGATGCAGTTGGACGGTGCAACTGCGGTGATCGACGGAGTCGACCGTCTCCTCGGCGCGCCGGTCATGGCAAGCGATCTGCGCGCTTCGGCGGCGCTCGTGCTCGCCGGATTAAAAGCCGACGGGGTTACCGAAGTCAGCCGCGTCTATCACATCGACCGGGGCTACGAAAACCTGGACGAAAAATTGCGCGAGCTCGGCGCGGAAATTGAGCGCGTGAAAGAGTAGCGCAAGGCTCCGGCTTGCGTTTTGAGACGGCAAGCGAGACGCTTGCGTTACTTTATACCGAAAGGAGAACCATCATGGACCAACAAACATCGCCGCCGCCGCTCGCTTCCACCTCGTCCAGCGTCCGCACCTGGTGCGTGCTCGCGCACGCCACCGCACTGATCGGTTTCCTTGTCCCACTGGCGGGGCATATCGTCGGGCCGCTCATTATCTGGCTCGCCAAACGGCATGATTCGCCTGAGATCGATGGCCACGGCAAAGAGTCGATGAACTTTCAGTTGTCGATGTTGATCTACAACCTGATCGCCGGCCTGCTTTGCCTCGTGCTCATCGGCTTTTTCCTTCTCGCCATCCTGCACATCTTGAACGTCATCCTGGTGATTGTCGCATCGATCCAGGCGAGCGAAGGCAAACTTTACCGCTATCCGCTTGCCATCCGGCTGATCGATTAGCTGTAGATGTGGCGCTCTGCGCGACGCGGCGCGCGGCTATTTAACACGTCAGTGCCGCGCTTCGCAGAGCAAAGGGTCTACAGCAGTCCGCGCAGCGTTTTCAGGTTCATCACGTCTTCACGCATGTCCTTGCCTTTGGGTGTCTCCAGCACCTTGGGAATTTTCCTGAAGCGGCGGCTGCGCATAATGTGGCGAAATGCGGTGAGACCGATTTTGCCTTTGCCGATGTGCTCATGCCGATCGACGCGCGAGCCGCGCGGCGTCTTGGAATCGTTCAGATGAATGGCGGCAAGTCGGTCCAGCCCGATCACGCGGTCGAAATTACCAAACATTTTGCGCACTGCCGCTTCGCTGGTGATGTCGTAACCGGCGGCGAA
>QHPZ01000182.1 GCA_003219225.1 Verrucomicrobiota bacterium
ACGACACGTTCCAGATCCCCGCTCTCGGCCACGACCAGTGCAGTGAGCAATTTTTCCGTGCTTGCCGGCGGCCGTAATTGGTCAGGATTTTTCTCGTACAACACCTCGCCGCTATGGGCGTTCACGACGATGACGGAACTCGCCGAGGTCGCGGGGACTGTGGTCGGAATGGTTGGAACGAGCGCCGGTTCCGGCGATTCGCTCGGCTTGGTCGTCGCGCGATGCTTGCGCTTGGATGTTTGCCGGTGCGGCGGCACGTCGGTCGGCGTGACTGCGTTGGCATCTTCGTCTTGCGCTGGAGTTGTCGGGGTCGCGGCGAGCGAGCAAAACGCGATCGCGGAGAAGCGGATCCAGGCCTGAAGAAAGTTATTGCTTGGAAGTTCTCAGGCAAGCAACTAAGTCGCCGCGGCCTTGCCTACAGATCGCTCCCGCGCTGGATCAACTCAATTTCGTAGCCTTCGGGCGCGTCAATGAACGCGATCAGGCTGCCGCCCTCGGTCCGGTGTGGACCATCAGAAAGCGGATGACCTTTGGCCGCTGCTTCGCGTGCAAACTTCTCCAAGTCGTCGACTTCGAAGGCGAGATGGGTCAGATCGGGCCCAACGATCACCGGGCCGCTCTCGTCGAATTTGCACAGCTCGATTTCTTCGTCGCTCTGCGGCGCCTTGAGAAAGACAAGCTGCGAGCCGCGGCCGGAGGTGTGCCGCCGAATCTCTTGTAATCCGATGACATCCTTGTAAAACGCGACGGTCTTTTCCAGATCGGTCACCCGATAGCGTGTGTGTAGGAGTTTCTTGACCATCAGCTATCTTATTGCCCTGCTCGGCGATTAAATTCAAATTCGGCGAATCAAAATGAAACTCGTCATTGCCGCTACCGGCGCCAGCGGATCGATTTATCTGCAGCGATTACTTGAGCAAATCGATTGCGCGGCCCACCAGGTGCATCTCGTCATGAGCGCGCACGCGGAACAAGTGGCGGCGCAGGAGCTGGACAAACTCAAGGTGCCCTCCGGCGTTGCGCGGCATTCCGAGAACGATTTGCAGGTGCCATTTGTCAGTGGCTCGGCGCGCTTTGACGCGATGGTGATCCTGCCGTGCTCAATGGCGACAATTGGCCGGATCGCCTCCGGCTCGAGCGACACGGCATTATTGCGCGCCGCCGATGTTTTTCTAAAGGAGCGCCGCAAATTGATTCTCGTGCCGCGCGAGACGCCATGGAGCCTCATCCACGCGCGGAACATCGTCACGCTGCTCGAAGCCGGCGCGATTGTGCTGCCGGCGATCCCGTCGTTTTACAGCCGGCCAAAATCGTTGGTTGATCTTGTCGATACGGTGGTCTGGCGTGTTCTCGATCAGATCGGTCTGCCGAGCGCGCGCGCTTATCGCTGGGCACAGCAGTCGGAGCAAAGTTGAAGATTGAAGGCTGGCGGGCGCGATTGTTGGTCGCACTCACATTTCCACTGCTCAAACTCTGGATCCGCACCTTGCTGATCGAGATCGACGACCGCGGCGGCTTGCAGAAGGCGCCGGGGACCAAACGCTATATTGGTGCGCTCTGGCATAATCGGCTTTTGCTGATCGCGCACGTGCTCTGGAGGTTCACGCCGGTGCGTCGCGGCGGCGCGGCGCTCATCAGCGCCAGTCGCGATGGGTCGTTGATCGCCGATGTGGTGCAGCGTTACGGCTTTCAGCCCGTCCGCGGCTCCAGTTCGCGACAGGGCACCGTCGCCCTTCTCCAACTCGCGGATGTTATCGCCTCGGGTCGCGATCCACTGATTACGCCCGACGGCCCGCGCGGACCAGTCTATCGCCTCGGCGGCGGAATTATTTTTCTCGCGCAAAAGACGAACGTCCCCGTCCAACCACTTAATTTCGAATATTCGAGCTGCTGGCGTCTGAATAGCTGGGACCGCTTCATCATTCCAAAGCCGTTCTCGAAAGTGCGCGTGATTTTCGGCGAACCCCACCACGTAAGATCGACAACTACCGAAGAAGAATTCGAAGCCGAGCGTCACCGGCTGGAACAGGTGATGATGTCGCTCGTCGAAATGCGCTGACTGCCTCTTCACCCTCACCGGCGCTTCGCGTCGTCCTCTCCCTCAGGGAGAGGATTGAGGTGAGGGCGCATAGTGGGTTGGCATAGTGCAACTGCGCCTTGTAGTTTGCGCGCGTGAGCAACGTTATTGATGGCCGCGCCGTCGCCGAGAAAGTTTATGTCGATCTTCGCGGTGAGATTGCCACGCTCAAATCCAAGGAGATCACTCCGGGATTGGCCGTGGTTCTCGTCGGTGACGACCCGGCGTCGCGCGCGTATGTGCGTTCGAAAGACAAAATGAGTCGCGAGCTGGGTCTGTATTCGGTCAAGCTCGAGTTGCCCGCGGCGACGACGCAGAATGAATTGCTCGCCCGGGTCGAGGAATTAAATCGTAATCCGCACATTCACGGGATCCTCGTGCAATCGCCGCCACCGAAACACATTGACGAAGCGGCAATCGTGCGCGCGCTCGATCCGCGAAAAGACGTGGATGGTTTTCATCCGCTTAACGTGGCCAAGCTCGCGCTCGGCGATCCGAGCGCTGTTGTGCCGTGCACGCCGCTCGGTGTGCAGCGAATGTTGATCGAGAGCAAGATCGACATCGCCGGTGCGCATGTTGTCATTCTCGGACGCAGCATGATCGTCGGAAAACCGCTCGCGCTTTTGCTCATGCAAAAAACCAAAGGCGGTGACGCGACCGTCACGGTCGTGCACTCGCGGAGCCGCAACCTAGAAGCGATCACGCGGTCGGCCGATATTTTGATCGCGGCAATCGGCCGCGCCGGATTCGTCAAAGCTGAGCATGTCCGCGAAGGCGCAGTCGTTATCGATGTTGGGATCAATCGCGTGGATGATCCGGCGAACGAGCGAGGTTATCGGCTCATTGGGGATGTTGCCTTTGACGAAGTTGCCGCGAAAGCCGCCGCCATCACGCCGGTGCCGGGCGGGGTCGGGCCGATGACAATTGCGATGCTGATGGCGAACACGGTCAAGGCCGCGCGGCAGTCGCTGTAGCCACGCGCTTGTGGCGCGTCGTTCCCGGACGGCTCACAGAGCCGTGGCTACAATCTCGCGCGTGAGCAGTCGCATCAGCATCGTGCTGAGCGGCGCAAAGCTGATGAGTTGGGACGCCATTCGCGGTGACAGAACCGCAGCACGCGCGAGCCGATTGATCCAGAGTCGGCCGCGATACATCGCCGCGTGCGCGCGGGCAAACTCGCGGATTGCACTTTGTCGATCCCCATCGTCGGCAACGATGCGCACGATCGCTTCCGCCGCGAGTTCGCCCGAGCGCAAAGCGTAGAAAATTCCTTCACCCGTAAACGGCTCGACCACACGCGCGGCGTCTCCGATGAAAAACAGATTGTTATGCGCAACCGGAACCGGCGCGCGCGTGAGCGGCGTGATGGTGCGCCACGATTGTTCGCGCGAAAGACTGAAACGACGTTCCGCCCATTCGCGCAAGGCAGAAATCGACGGCGGCGTGCCGACCAGGCACAGATTCAATCCCGTGTCGTTGACCGGCGCCTGGCCGGAATAACCTTCGGGCAGCAATTGCAGCACGACGCGATTGCCGAAATCGTGTGGCAAGGGGATGTGCGCCTGCAGCGCGACGCGCTCCCGCTCAGGGCGAGGCAGCAAGTTGCACAAGCGCGCGACGGTCGAGTTGCGCCCGTCCGCGCCGACGAGACATCGCGCGCCGAAAGTTTGGCGAACAATGTCGATCTTCCAATTGCCGCCCCAGATTTTGGATACGGCGATGAGGACCGACTCTTCGCGAATCTCCGCGCCAAGCGCGCGCGCGCGCCGGAGCAGCAGATCATCGAACAAGCTGCGCTTGATCGCGATTTCAGCCTCATCGACGAACTCGACGCGCTCGAGCCGGGCATGCGGCAGCGCGCGCACGCGATCGGCTACACCGAGCCGCCGCAGCACCGGCCAGCACGCCGGGTTCAAACAATCGCCACAGACTTTTTCGCGTGGAAATTTCTCGCGCTCGACCACAATCGTGCGCAAACCGGCGGCGGCACAAAAGGCCGCGCACGTTGACCCTGCGGGTCCGGCGCCGATGATCGCGACATCAAAAAGTTCCATCGCGGATCAGTTTCCAGAGAAAGCGATCCGCCAGCAATGGAGTAGTGGAGTAGTGCGTTCGTGAGGCTCCATTCCTCCATCACTCCAATTCGTCGCTGGCGTGCGATGCATTAGCAGGCAAATTGCCGTGATGGGCTGGTCACTTCCAATTTTTCGCGTGGCCGGGATCCAATTGCGGATTCACGTAACATTCTTGCTCCTGATCGCGTGGCTGGCGTTTGGTTATTATTCGGAAGGCGGCTCGGCGGCCGCGCTGGGCCGCGTGATTTTCATCTTGCTGCTGTTCGTGTGTGTGGTGTTGCACGAATTTGGACATGCTTTTGCGGCGAAAGGGTTCGGGATCAACACGCCCGATATCACACTGCTGCCGATCGGCGGGGTGGCGCGCCTGGAGCGGATGCCGGAAGAGCCGCTCCAGGAATTGGTCATCGCCATGGCCGGGCCGGCCGTCAACGTCGTCATCGCGCTGGCGTTGGCGCTCACGATCGACTGGCACGCGGTCATGGAACCGCGCGTGGTGGAGAGCCCGAATCTTGGCCTGCAGTTACTCGCGATGAACGTCTGGTTGCTCCTCTTCAATTTGCTGCCTGCCTTTCCGATGGATGGCGGCCGTGTCTTGAGGGCGCTGCTCGCGATCCGGATGCCATACGCGCGTGCCACACAGATCGCGGCGAACGTAGGCCAGGGATTTGCGTTCCTTTTCGGTTTTGCCGGGTTGCTTATTCCAAATCCTTTCCTCATTTTCATCGCGCTCTTTGTTTACATCGGTGCGTCACAGGAAGCAGCACTCGCGCAGATGAAGGACGTCTCGCGCCGCTTCCCCGTCTCGAGTGCGATGGTCCGGGAGTTTCGTTCGTTACCGGAGGATGCAACGTTGGAAGAAGCGGTCGACGCGTTGCTCGCGACTTCGCAGCACGATTTTCCGGTGATGGGCGATAACGGCAATGTCGCCGGCGTTTTGACCCGACACGATCTGATCGCAGCGCTCCGCCGCGGTGATCCGCATATTCGCGTGGGCGAGGTGATGCGGCGCGATGTGCCGACGGTCACGACCGGGACGCGTTTTGAAGACGCGTTTCGGATCATGCAGGAATGCCATTGTCCGGCCGTGCCGGTGCTCGACAGCATGAAACGGCTCGTGGGTCTGCTCACGCCCGAGAACGTGACCGAATTGATGATGGTGCAATCGGCCATGCCACGGCGGCGGCCGGCGGCTTGAACAGCGCGAACGAAATTTTGTAGGGCAGGCGTTTCGCCTGCCGATGTCGACACGGCAAGCGGAGCGCTTGCCCTACAATTCTCAAGGCGTGATTGTCGATCTTGCGGAGATGATCGCGTCCAGGAAGCAAAAACCCGACTTGCGCAAGAAGGTGCACGAGGTACCGCACAAGCCCGGCGTGTACTTGATGCGCGACCGGTTCAATCGCGTGATTTACGTCGGCAAAGCGCGTGATCTGCGTAAACGGGTCAGCTCATATTTTCTTCCATCAAAACTCGCGCAGGCGGATTTGAAAACGCGCGCCATGCTCGAGGCAACGTGGGATTTCGAGACGCACGTCGTCCGCAGTGAAGCGGAATCGGTCCTGCTCGAAGGCAAATTGATCAAGGAATACCGGCCGCGTTACAACGTTTCGTTCCGGGACGACAAACATTTTCTGCTCGTTAAAGTGGACCTGACGGAAGAGTGGCCGCGCTTTCGCCTGACGCGACTGCGAAAAGACGACGGCGCGCGCTACTTCGGCCCGTACGCACACGCCGGGGCGCTGCGGCAGACGCTCAACTTCATGCGCAAAAAATTCGGCGTGCTTACGTTTGGTCGCGGTGCGCCGACTGAGCGTGAGTTGAAATCAGCGACCTACCAGGTGCCGATGCGGCTGAGCGAAATCTCGGCCGTGCAATACCGCGAGCGCGTTGGGCAGGCGTGTGAGTTTCTCGAGGGTCACTCGCGCGAGATGATCGCGACGCTCGAAGAAGAGATGCGCAAAGCGGCCGAGAAACAGGATTTCGAACGCGCGGCCGAACTGCGCAACATGATCGAGGACCTGCGGAACACGACAAGATCGACAAGGCGATTTACGCGCGGCAGTTTGCCGAGGGCGGTCGATCCGCTCGCCGAGGTCCAGACGTTAGGTGAGGTGTTGCAGCTCCCGAGCTCGCCGCGCGTCATGGAATGCTTCGATATCTCGAATATTTCCACAACGCACGTCGTGGCGTCGATGGTTTGTTTTCGCAACGGCGTGCCGGACAAAAATTGTTATCGCCGTTACCGCGTCCGCACGGTCGTCGGCCAGGACGATTTCGCCAGCATGGCCGAGGTGGTGCGGCGAAGGTACTCACGAATTTTGTTGGAAGCGCGCGAAGCAAATCCGGACGCCGCCGAATTTTCGCAGGAGAACCCCGCAGACGCGCTGGAACGTCGATCAACCATCAACTATCAACCATCAACCACTTTCGTCCGGCTGCCGGACCTTATCATTGTCGACGGCGGCAAGGGCCAGCTTTCCGCCGCGTGTCGGGAACTGCAGCGGCTAGGTCTGCACGATCTGCCGATCGTCGGGTTGGCAAAGGAACACGAGGAGATTTATCGGCCCGGGTGGGCGCTGCCGCTGCGCTTACCGCAGGATTCCGGCGCGCTGCATTTGCTCCAGCGCATTCGCGACGAGGCGCACCGGTTCGCGAACGCTTATCATCGGCTGCTCCTGCGAAAACGAATCGAAGAAAGCATCCTCGACGATTGTCCGGGCGTGAGTCAGCACCGCAAAAATTTGTTGCTGCGAGAGTTTGGCTCGGTGAAACGGCTGCGCCGCGCGAGCGTGGCAGAGATTGCCGCCACCGAAGGAATCGGACCGAAGCTGGCCGGAGAAGTGCATCGTTTCTTGCAGCGGCATTAGTTGTTCGCACATTCGGCAGATGCTTCCGGGTAAAATAGGGCTGACGCACCGGCCAGCGTTGCAACTTGACTGCTTTAAGCAGTCAAGTTGCCTGGCGATGGTGTTCGTTTTGCTCTCGATCTTAGCGGCGCAACCCGCATTGCTTGGCCAAACGCCGCCGGCTAGTTCGACAGAATCGACCAAAGAGGAGACGAACGTTCCGACATTCGAGACGCAGAAGCTGGCGCGCACTTACATTCTCGATGTACCGGCGCCGCGCGGCCAGATCACTGACCGCCACGGCACGCCGCTTGCGCAAAATAAGGTCAGTTACAATCTGGCGATCAATTTCCCGACACCGCTCGATTTTTCCGATGCGCAGGCGGTCAGCTTTGCGCGGGACAAGATCGACAAGGCGCAGAAGTTGATCGGGCGCACGTTGAAGATCTCGGATGACGCAATTCTGCGGCATTACCGGAACCGTGGCGTTTTGCCGTTTGAGGTCGCGCCAAATCTCGCCGACTCGGAATACAAAGCTGCGAAAGACGACTTACCGCAGGGAACCGT
>QHPZ01000183.1:0-4967 GCA_003219225.1 Verrucomicrobiota bacterium
CGTGGCCGTAGTTATGGATCACGCTGCGGCCGTCGTGGAGTTGAGCGCGTTCGAGGCGAACGCCTGATTTTCGATAAGGGCGGATACCGACGCGCTCGGCGAGAAGCGGTGGATTGTCGATCTTCAGGACGCGCGTGCATTCGGCGACGATGCGCTGCGTCGATTTTGGATCGATGGCAAGATCGTCGCTCAGCTCATTGGCCCCACCGAAGACGCAATCGTTCGTGCGCGGAATCGCGTACATGAGCGGCGCGTCATCGCACACGATTGCACAGGCGAGATTGTCAATCTTCGGGACGATCGCGACCTGGCCGCGATGCGGTTCAAGATCGACATCGCGCACCAGAGAGCGCGCGCCAATACCGGCGCAGTTAATGACGAGATCGAAATCGCGGTCGACGTCTTCGAGATTTTCGAAACACACGCCACTCGTGATCATTCCGCCGCCGGCGACGAAGCGGGTGGCGAGGTAAGGAAGATAAATAGTTGTATCCATCAGCGGGACGTTCATCACGAAGCCGCTTTTGAAGGGTGCGGCGCACAGCGCCGCGGCTACAGCAGAGGCGCCGAGGGAAATCGACCAGTCCGGGATCGGGATTTCGCCGGTGCGTGAGAATTGGCGGAGCTCGATCATGGAGACGCCGCTGTGTGGGTCATCGCAAAGTTCGACCAGAGTGTGGTTGGTCGTGAGCGCCCAAGTGATGACCTTGTTGCGCGGCTCGCAGTCGTACGGAAACCACAGCGCGGCGGCGGCGCCGGACGTTGTCGCCTGACCGATCTGCTCGGCGAAAATTGCCGTGCGATAGCCGAGTTCGGCAAAGAGAACGCCGCAGGTGAGACCGGACACGCCGGCGCCGATGATTGCGACGTTTTGCTGCACTCGAGCATGGTAGGGACGGATCGCCGAGCCGTCGGCAAAATTGTTCGGGCGCCCGGCGGTCTCGCCCTACCACGCTGAACGTGCGTGCCAAATCGAGGACAATCGTTTAAATTTGCGCCGGGATGGTATCGTTAAATGGAGCTTCGCTGACTGAAAAGGTGCTCGCGGGCGAGCGCATCTCGTCAGAGAACGCACTTGAGCTTTATCGATTGCCTGTTGAGGAACTCGGCGCGCTGGCCGACGCGCGGCGCGATTTGGCCAAAGCGAAAGCGTACGGCGGCCGCGGTCGCGAGATCGTCACCTACATCGTCGATCGGAACATCAATTACACGAACGTCTGCAATGTTTATTGCAAATTCTGCGCGTTTTACCGAACCGAGCGCGATGACGACCATTATGTACTCAGCTGCGAACAGATCGACGAGAAGCTGGACGAGCTGACGGCCGCGGGCGGGGTGCAGATTTTGATGCAGGGCGGGCATCATCCGAAGCTGCCGTTTCAGTGGTATGTCGATCTTTTGCAGCACATCAAAGCGAAATACCCGCACATCAATATCCACGGGTTTAGCCCGCCGGAGTTTCAGCATTTCGCCGAAACTTTCCGGATGCCATTGCGCGAAGTGATCTCGGAATTCAAAAACGCGGGGCTTGGCTCGATCCCCGGCGGCGGCGGCGAAATTTTGGTCGATCGTGTGCGAAAACGAATTTCGCCGCTCAAAATCAACAGCGATCAATGGCTCGACGTGATGCAGGTGGCGCATGAGCTCGGGTTGAAATCGAGCGCAACGATGATGTTCGGGCATGTGGAGACGATTGAAGACCGTGTCGAGCATTTGCAGCGGATTCGCGATCAGCAGGACAAAAGCGGCGGATTCACGGCATTCATTTGCTGGACGTTTCAGCCGCAGCACACTGCGCTGAAGATCGACCACCCAACCGGCGTGGCCGAGTACCTGCGGACGCAAGCGCTGGCGCGCATTTTCCTCGACAACATCGAGAATGTGCAAAGCTCGTGGGTGACGCAGGGTCCGCACATCGGGCAGGTCGCACTTAAATATGGCGCCAATGATTTCGGCTCTGTCATGATGGAAGAAAACGTGGTCAGCAGCGCGGGCACGACATTTCGGTTGAATGCCGCGGAGATCGAATCGCTTATCCGCGACGCCGGTTACGAGCCGCGGCGGCGCAACAATTGGTACGAGCTTTTGAACTAAACGCCACCGCGCGTTGTCTATCGGCAAAGCGCCCCGCCTTTTCCTGAAAATCCCGCCTTGACGATCTCTCGCTTCTTCTCTAGTACGCGCCTGTCCCGCGTTGACCCCCGTCCGCGGGACTATGCTTCTTAATTGGTGATGAAGATTTCGGGACTGCTGCGAGGGCCGGCAATTTTGCTGTTATCGATGTGGTTGGCGCCGTCGGCGCCGGGGCAAGGCCCGCCCATTATTCGCTCGATCGAGGTCGAGTACAGCGGACCGGCCACCGTCAGCAAAGAGCGCATCCTCGCACAGATCCAAACCCGGGTCGGCGAACCGTACTCGGAGGCCACTGTAGAAAAGGACATCCAAAATCTCTATAAGACGGGCGCGGTCCTGAACGTGCGCATCTTTGGGCAGCCGGTCGCGGGTGGAGTGAAAGTGATTGTGGCGGTGCAGACGCGCGCGGTCGTGCGCGAGATCGAAATCGACGGCGCCCAACAGGTCAAAGCCAAGCGGCTCCGCAAAGCCATTCCGGTAAAAATCAATGACCCGGTAAACGAAGAACAGCTCGAAAAAGGCCGGCAGGCCATCGTCGACGTTTACAAGGGGCGAGGATTCAACGACGTGAGCGTGCAGTTCAAGATCGAATCAATCGAGGAACGGAAAGGCACCGCCCGCGTGATCTACACGGTCGACGAAGGCGGCAAAGCGGCGATTCGCCGGGTCGAGTTCGAAGGGAACGAACACTTCAGCGATCGCGTCTTGCGCAAACAAATGAAAACCCGCGGCAAGACGCTGGTTCATTTTCTCGATAAATCCGGACGGCTCGACGAGGTGCAGCTCCAACAGGACCTCGATAGCATCCGCGAGTTTTACCAAAACCACGGCTACATCGATGTGGAAGTGAAAGACGTCCGCAAAGAGCGCGAGGATGGCCGGATGGTCATCACCATTGCGGTGAACGAAGGGCCGAAATACCACGTCGGCAAAATTTCCATCGCCGGCTATCACGTCACGACCGAAGAAAAGATCCGCGCGCTGCTTAAAATGAAAGAGGGCGGGGTTTATTCGCCGAAGGCTTTGCGCGACGACGCCAAGGCGATCGCCGACGCGTATGGCTCGGGCGGATATGTCGATCTTGTCGTCACGCCGGAGGGCACACCGACGGGCGGGAACGTGATCGACGTCCACTACAAAATCGAGGAGGGCGACCGTTACTTTGTGCAGCGGATCAACATCGTCGGGAATACCCGCACCAAGGACAAAGTGATCCGGCGCGAAGTTCTGGTCACGCCCGGCAGCGTCTTTAACACGGTGCGAGTCGACACGAGCAAGAAGCGCCTCGAGAACCTCGGTTATTTCTCAAAGGTCGAAACCTATCCTGAGGATACCGGCGTGGCCGGCCGCAAAGATCTCACCGTTCAGGTGGAAGAGAAACGCACCGGCTCGCTGAGCTTCGGCGGCGGGTTCAGCACGGTCGATCAATTGGTCGGTTTTGCCGAGCTCACCCAGGGCAACTTCGACATCATGAACTGGCCGGGCTTCACCGGCGCGGGCCAAAAATTTCGTTTGCGCGTGCAAGTGGGCAACCTGCGTAAGGACATCATTCTTGGGCTGACCGAACCGTGGTTGTTCGACCGGCCGCTCTCACTCAGTGGTCAGGCCTTTTACAACGAAGCGAACTATCTCAGCTCCGAATACGATCAGCGCGACTACGGTTTCGCAACTGAACTGCGCAAGCCGATCACCCCGTTTATTTATGTGTCGCTGGGATACCGGCTCGAGGAACTCGAGATCTACAACGTCTCGCCGTCGGCCTCCGAAGCGATCATGGAGGAGGAAGGTTCCAAGGTAAAAAGCGAAGTGATCACGAGTCTGGTGTTGGTCCGGCGGGACAATCCGTTGCTTTCACACACCGGGCAGCGCGTCACCGTCACTCCGTATGTGGCCGGCGGATTTCTCGGCGGCGACGTGCAAATCTACGGCTGGGACGTGGACGCGTCGCAATATGTCCATTTCTGGTGGGATAACATCCTGCTTATCAACGCCGAGGCCGCGACGGTCGACACCTGGGGCAATGGTGACCACGTCCCGATTTTTGACCGGCTCTTCCTCGGCGGTTCAAACAATCTGCGCGGATTTAACTTCCGCGATGTCGGCCCGAAGGACGTCGACCACGAACCGCTCGGCGGCCAATCAATGGCCCGGGCGACCGTGGAATACACGTTCCCGATCATCGAAAAAGCGCGTGGCGCCGTCTTTTACGATACCGGTTTCGTGAACGCCGATCCCTACGATTTCAGCCTGAGCAACCAATTTATTCCGCGAAAGAGCGCGAAGAAAACTCCGATCGAGTATTACAATCTCGCCTCCGACGTGGGCATTGGAATCCGGCTCGACCTGCCAATCGGGCCGTTGCGGCTCGATTACGCCTTTCCGGTCGAGCGCGCCGGAAACGGTTTCCACGGCAAATCTAACGGTTTTCCAACCACCCTATCTCTCTTCTCATGAAACCATTTCTTTCCATCGCCGTTGCCCTGGCGCTCGTGCTGCCGCTGACGACCCAGGCACAAGGCCCGCCCAAGATAGGCACCATCGACATGCAGCGCGCGTTCAAGGAATACACCAAAACCAAGGACGCCGAGGCCAAGATCAACGACGCGAAAAACGCCGCGAAAAAAGAGTACGACGACCGGGCCGAGGCCTACAAAAAGGCGCTCGATGAAATCAACACGCTCAACAAGCAGCTCGACGCACCCGCTCTCAGCGCCGACGCCAAAACGCAGAAGGCGAAGGAGCGTGACGACAAAATCGCGAACATCAAGAACATGGAGCGCGAAATCACCGAGTTCCGCCAGACCCGCGAACGTCAGCTCCAGGAGCAGGCGCTC
>QHPZ01000183.1:5103-9735 GCA_003219225.1 Verrucomicrobiota bacterium
TGACGTGATCGCGACGCTCAACAAACCCGGACGCGCCGTCAGCCCGGTGGAAAAACCGCCCACGGCGGCCTCGCCTGCGACCACTCCCGCGAAACCTACCCGGCCGTAGCGGCAAGATCGACAATTGGGAACACACGCGGGCCGAGCTCGCGTGTTTTTTTTCCGTACCCATGCAACATCGACATCCGCGCCGCATAAAGCCAGCCGCCAGCCTGCTTTTGATCACGCTCGGGTTTTTGTCGCTGAAAGCGCACGCGGCAAACTGGCAGGCGTCGCTGAGCAAGGATCCGCCGGGTGATTTTCCGGAACCGCGGCCGCTTCGTGCAAATTACGTGTTCGGGTGGAGCGGCATCACCGCGGCAACGGCCGAGGTGCATTTTACACAGCCAGGCGAAGACCGGTTCCAACTCGAGGGCACGGGGCGCACGGTCGGGCTCGTCCGCGCGTTGTGGAGACTGGATCTTAATTATCGCGCGATCGCGGATGCGAACACGCTCCGCCCAGTGGAAGTGAACCAAGTCGAGAGCTACCGGTGGAAAAAGCTGACAACGCATCTGACGTTCACCAGCAGCGGCGTCAGACGCGTTCGAACTGATAGCCAGGCCACTTCACCCGGCAGCAACACTCCGAAAGACTTCAATTTTTCAAACCTCTACGATCTGCACGCCGCGATGCTTTATTTGCGCAGCCAACCGCTGCATGATCGCAGCGTTTATCGGATCGCGGTTTACCCCGCGACCTCTGCTTATCTCGCCACCGTCTCGGTTGTCGGCCGTGAGAAAATTTCCGTGCGTGCCGGCAGCTACAACGCGATCAAATGCGATCTGCGTCTCAATCGGATTGGCAAAAACCTCGAACTCCAGCCGCACCGCAAATTCCGTCGCGCCAGCATTTGGGTCTCCGACGACAGCGATCGCGTCCTTCTCCGCGCCGAAGCGCAAATTTTTGTCGGCTCCGTCTTCGCCGAATTGCGCTCAATTCACTTCGAAACGGCGCGACCTTAGGTCTACGGACGAATCCATTCGCCGCGGACGGATGGCGGGACGCGGCGGCGCGGGCGGTAGACCGGGGCGTTTGCGCCGGGCAGCAGTTTCAAAGCGGCGAGCGTTTCCAAATCGAGGCGGCCAGTGACGGGAAGACCGACCCGAGATTGATAAGCACGCAACGAGAATTCGAGGGGCGACGCGAACACGCCGTCGATCTCGCCGTGATAAAGGCCGCGCTGCGCCAGGGTGCGCTGGGCTGAGACAACGACATCGTGTTGCTGTTCAGGCGACGCATTTGCGAAGGGCGTATCGGCAAACAAATCACCGGGCTGACTGGCAACGTTCGGAGCATTCGGAACATTCGGCGGATACAATTCTTCGCCGCGGCGAATCGCGCCGGCACCCGAGCGGCTTTCGCGCGGACCGGCCGGCGTTTCTTCCGGAGCTGCCGTCGCGGCCGCAGTTTGATCTTGGGTCTGCGCGGGTGAAGCGGCCGTGACCGGAGTGGTGGTCGGCGCGTTCGCCACCGCCGGCGGCGAAGGACGCGGGGAAACGCTGCGCAGCGCCTTGAGCGTGTCATCGTCGAGCTCGCCGGTAATTTTTAAGCCGTTGCGAATTTGGTAACGGCGAATCGCTGCGGTCGTGTCGGCATTTTTTTCGCCGTTGATTTGACCATAATAAAAGCCCTGGTCCTTGAGCGCTTGCTGCACTTCGGCAGTGACTTCGTCGGCGCGAATCGCCGCGGCGCAAGCGAACAGAATGCAGACGGCAATCCTAATCTTCATGTCGATGCTGGCATTTTGACGCGAACGCTTCCACGATTATTCGTGGCCTTCCGGCGCCGGCGTTGGCGCAGCGAGCGCCAGCTGATGTTGTTTCAAATCGCGATAGCGAATAATGCCTTCGCTGATTGCAGCGGCGATCTGGTCGCGGTAGTCGCTGCTCGTCAGCCGCGCAATATCTTCCTTGTTGGTGAGAAATCCGCCTTCGACCAGCACGGCGGGATGACGCACGTTTGCGATTACAAAAAATTGTTTCGCTTTCGTCCCGCGGTTGACGGCCTGCGTGCGCACGACCAACGCTTCCTGAATAAATCCGGCCATGCTTTGGCTCTCGATGTCCGGTCCTTCCGCGGCCGCGGCCGCGGTTTGCAGAAACGGCAGCCAGGACAGCAGCGGCTCACCCAAGGGGATCGGGTGTTCGGCGTAATAGGTCTCGATGCCGGTGGACGCGCGTTTGCTGTCTTCGTTGAAATGAATGCTGACGAGGACGCAATTGGGGATGCGGTTCGTGAGCGCCGCGCGATCAGCAAGCGAAACATAGGCGTCACCCACGCGCGTCATGACCGTTGCCAGGCCCTCGGCTTGCAGCAAACGATCGACCCGTTGCGCGATGTCGAGGGTGAGATCTTTTTCCAGGACGCCGGCAAACATCGCCCCGGAGTCCTGACCGCCATGGCCGGGGTCGAGAACGACGACCGGAAACGGTTCGGGTTTAACCGGAGCCCGCGTCGTCGTCGCTATCGGAGGGCCTGGTTTGGAAGTCCATTGCCACCAAGCGAACGACACGGTCATGAGCAGAAGCCCCAGCCAAGCGATGGCCGTGCGCGTGCCGCGGCGAAATCGAGATCCTCGGCCAACCATATTTCCCACTTAATCCCCGATGAGGTCGCGCGCTTCTTTTTCCGATAACAACCGATAGCGGATCGCGCCGGCGCCTTTGCGCTCCAGCACCGCGGCTTCGATCGAATTGGCTCCGACTTGTTCTTGTCGATGTTGTGCGAACGCGGTGCGCTCGGGCAGCGCGTTCACATCTTCCTTGCCCAGCGACATGTGGCCGATGCTCCACGCATCCAGCGCCGTGTTCAGCGCTTTTTCCAAGCTCGCATCGGCCGCGTGCTCGCTCTTGCGAAAAGATTCCATCAATTCGGTCGATTGCCGGGTCCCGCTCAGCACGGCGAAATCCTGACTCCGCTGCGCCGCGGTCGCGCCGTTGGTCGCAATCGCGCCGTCGTATTCCACCCGCAGGAACAAGTCGTTTTCCGGTTGCGCACCAATCTCGGCAAAAAGCAAACGCGCCAAAAACGGCGGGCCGTAGACCTGTTCGAACGCGCTTTTCATCACCGGGCTCAGCGAATAATGCGCGAGCCGCCGCAGCGAAACGTCGGCGGCCGATCGGGTGAATCCTTCGGTGCTGGCCAGTTCAATCGCCGCCATGCGCAATCGTTCGATGTCGCCCGGGTGACCGATCGCGCCCATGGCGATGCGATCGTAAATTTCAAAAAGTTTTTGTCGCGCCTGACCGAGCGTGAGAAACAGGATGCCCTCGCCATAACCGAGCGCGGCGATCGGGCTGCCCGCAGCGAGCTGCGTCTCGATGTATTCGCGCCGGTTGGCGATCGCCTCGACCCAGCGATACGGCTCCTCGATCATGCCACCGTTTCGTTGAAGATGCTGGCGACTTTCTGCTCCGGTAGCGTCGCGATGCCGTCGTGCGAAACAATTTTGATCAGCGGATAAATCTTGCCGCTACGGTCCACGCCGCCCGTCGCCGTGTCCGATTCGGCCGCCGTGTCGAGCGCGCGCAACGCGATGGTCACTGCTTCGTCTTCGCTCAATCTTTGCAGCGGCTTATCGCTCCAGTTGTTTGCGTAGTGCAAAATGCCGCGGACCGCCGGCGAACCGGACCCGGTCGCGGCGTAATCGGTGACCTCGAACTGCGCGCCCATGGCATCGTAAAAATAAAGCCGGCCCCCGGAGTTCGTGTCGAAATCGTAAGTCGCAAAAATCGGCACGACCATGCCCATGCCCTGCATGACGAAACCGAAGTTGTCCCGCAAAAGTTTCGAGAGCGCGCGCACTTTTCCGTCCACTCTCATCTCCTGCAATTGCGTTCGGCGAAAATACTGGAAGGAATGCTCGAGCACGCGCGCCATTTCCCACGCTGTCGCGGGCACCCCGGCGATTGCCATGATGGAATGGCGATCTATCTCCAGAACTTTATCAGCGCGATCGTAGACCACTGTGTTGCCGGCCGTCGCGCGCCGATCGCCGGCCACGAGCACACCGGCGGAAAATTTGAACGCGAGGATGGTTGTCGATTCTGTCGGCACGAATGGCTGATGCCCGCCCGCGATCGGTCCGTCCAGCGGCGTCTGTCGCAAACCTTTGCGCCGCAGCAGCGACGGAAAATCCTCACTCGCGCCAGAACAATTCTGGTCGAGCGCCATGGGCAGCTTGTCCATTACTCGCCCGTGCGCTGACGGTAGCGCTTCGATTGGTTGGGATCGACCTTGCGCATTTTTTTCAACAGATCTTTCGTGTCCGGCCGCGAAACGTCCGGCGAGCGCGGCCCGCCGCCGTCGCCCTGTTTCGGCCCCCACGGAGCCGGATCAAGTGGTTTTTGAATGCGCTCAGGCATGCGCAAAAATTTAGAAGGGAACGCCCAAAAGGCAAGCTGCGCCGGAGCGACCGCTTGCCAGCGAAAGCGGCTGATGCCACAATCTGCCGCGATGAAACTGCTGGCGATGTGCACGGCCGTCGTCGCGCTGTGCCAGTCATTCTTCGCCGCGTCCGCCTTCGCGCAAAGCTCCCCCTCGCCGGCGGCCAAACCTGCGCCGGCCGCACAGCTCGAAGCGCTCGCGAAA
>QHPZ01000028.1:0-11289 GCA_003219225.1 Verrucomicrobiota bacterium
TACTTAACTGCGTCTTCATGTGGCCTCTCCTTGGCTTTTTGACCCTTAGCCCACTGTCCGTCAAATCAATGCAACCCTAATTTGACCCCTTCTTCCCCCCTCAGCGCGATGGAGTTTACTCGTCCTGTTTGAAATGGTGAAGTCGTGCGTTAAGAATTGTGTGTGCCACTCGCAACCGCTCTGGGATCGAGCCTGCCTTTGCAGCGTCATACATCAGCGAGCAAGCGGCGACAAGATGATGTTCTCGATTCTTGGCGGACTGAGTCAACTCTCTGATAAGGAGCGCTAACTCGACAGACTCGCGACAGCAGGCAACCAATCGCCGTCCTATTGCGAGAGCCTCAGCCATTCGGCCTCGTTGCAGCTCATTGAGCGCGTTAATTAATATTCGCGTCGGGTGTTCCTCAGGCAAATCAGGCAATCGCTCTAATTGTTTCAGCCCGAGGTCAGCACGGCCAGCCAAAGCAAGGCACGTGCCCGCATCAAAACGAGCGCCGCCTCTGTTCGAAGGTGGGAGACGCTCAAGCCACTGTTCGAGGACTGTCTCCGCTCGCGCGGCAATGCGGTCGGAGTCTTCGTGGCGGCCTGCCCGCCACAAGGAACCGGCCTCGCGCGCGAGAGAGGCGAAGCGCTGCGAGATAAAATCGGGCGTCTTCCGGCGAACATCTTCCCGCAGCATGCCATCCGCCAAGGCAAACTCTTGCTCCGCTTGCGGCAATAGGTCGGGTCGCACGTCCCATGGATCGGCCAAGAGCTTGCCCAACCCGCCATGCAGACCGGCAGCGGCGGTATTGTCTGTTCGGACAACACCGATTATGACCAACGCCGCTCCGGCAACTCCTGCCAGCGCGCCGAACTGCACTCTGCGGCTGGGGCCTCGCCCCGCGGCCGCACCACTGCGACGGCTTCGCGCAAGCAATGCGGCGTAAACCATGCTCGGCATCAGGAATATCACGAGCGCCAGTAGCGCGAATGGTCTTGCCGCGCCCTGCCAGCCGAGAGGCGAATCAACCCAATAGCCTTTGGCCAACAGCGGGAAGACTGCCTCGACAAGCGGGTTGGCGAATGCGGCTGGGACATACTGACAGCCCACGCCGGCGGGGACATAGAACGCCACAGACAGCACAACCAATCCGGAGAAAACGATCGGAAATCGGCTGATCACCGGCGCGGCTGCAATGGCGAGAAACGGCACACCTGCTGTCAAGTAACGCGGCCCATAAGCCCATCCCCCGTGCCATCCATAGAAGGCCGCGTTAACGATTAGCGGTCCCAGAAAGCAAGCTGCCAGAACCATCGCCTCCTTCCGCCAGACCGGACTTTGCATGAGCCATGTGAGGCCGAGGCATGCGAGCAGCAAGAAAGGCGATAGAATAAACAGGCCGCGTGAGGGCGAAACAAGCAACATGAAAAGCGTTTTTGGTGCGGGGAGTGTGATCCCCAGGAGACCGTGACGGGAACCTTCCGCCATTATGTCGGTGGTCTGGTGAGCATATGAAAGCGAAAGCGGACTTCCAAAGCAGACAGTATTATAGAATAGCAAAATGCTCGCGGGAATAGCAGCCCCGGCCAGAAAGGCGGCCAGATACTTTCGAGAAAAGCCGGTCTCGGCAACGACATAGATTGTGATCGCAATCGCGATCACCGCGGCAATGTAGTCCGAGAGAACGCCCCAGCCGACGAGGAATCCGCCCGCCGCCATAGCCACCGGGCAGCGCCGGCTTCGGCGGAGCCCGATGACAACTGTCGAAAATCCCGTGAAGCAGAAAGCAGCCGCCATCTGATGCCCGGAGAAAGTCGAGCCATGCAGTAGCGCCGGTGTTCCGAGCATGTACGCGAGTGATAGTACAATGGCCCCTGCTGGCGAGGCCCCGAGAACTAGCGCAGCCTCCGAAAACAAACCGGCAAAGAGCGCAGCCGGCAGCGATGTAGTGACAACTCTCGTCCAGTATAGAAGCTGTGGATCGAGATCCATCCGATCGCGAAGTGGAGTCAAGTGCCTCAGCCCCCACCAGACTGCGGCTCCCAGGATGGGGACTCCAATAGCTTTGTTAGAATAGAAATGATCGCCGCGCCGCGCGAGATCAACTGTTTGTTCTGCGTAGGGATCGATGGCGAACGTCCCGCGCTCGGCAATCGAGGCCGCAAGCAAATACCGGCTTCGCGTGTTGTCTTACTCTATTGGCTGGATAGGCCAGCTGAGAATCAGTGCTACGGACAGGACGAGCGCCGCTTGTGCTGACCGCCATTGCCTGGAGACCACAGAGCCAGCCGGTAGCAACCCCTTGCTGGAAGACAGTCCGAGAGTTTGACGTGCGCTGGTGGCTTTGGATTTGCGTTTCACGTTGCAGTTGCTTTACAGAATGCCGCGCTGGCAAAAGCTCTGTTAGCACGCACTGGGGGAAGTTCGCAAGCTCCCGAGGCCTGCGCCGGCACGCAACACGCGCGCGTTACCCAATCGGCATTTATCCGCCAGCCTTTTTCTGAATGGCTCGACATTGTTTTGTCTCGCTCTTTCATCCCACTCAACAAATTTCGCCAGCGCGTCAATCGCTTCTTTTGGATCGGAGAAGCTTATCATTTTGGGGCGGTCGAAGCCACCTGCGTACGCTCTGCCCCAAGCGAAAGAGAGGTCTCGCGGACTCAGCGTCATCGACCAGGTCAAAAGAGAGGGGTCAGTCCTCACTTTTGACACACCGCGCGGACCTTGCAATCCGCATTCCAATCATGGTTTGGACCACCGCCAATCCGGTTGCTCGTTAGGCAGCAACCGCTACTGCGCAGCAGGCGTCGATCAGCCGCTGGCTTTGGCCTGCGCGACGTACTGCTTGACCTTTTCGACGTTAACCCCCACGACGGTGCCGACGAGATTGCCGCGGCGATTATAAACATTGATCTGCGGAATCCCGTGGAGGCGGTATTGCATCGCAACCGGGCTCTTCCAATCGACGATGTCGATCTTGCGTAAGGCAACATCCGGATCGGCGTTTGCCATCTGCTCCAAACTTGGCGAGAACTGTCTGCACGGGCCGCACCAGTCGGCGTAAAAATCGACAATCGTGACCCGGCCGTAGGCGAGATGCCGGTTGATATCGACGTGCTCGCCGTGGGCGATCACCTTGATGGACGGCGTAAAATTCGCCGGGGAAGCACCAGCAGCCGAAGCCGGTGCCGCGGCGTCAGTGGGCTGATTGTCGGCCGGTTGTTTGCCGACCCAGTATTTATTTTTTTGTTCGGCTAGTTTGTGTCGCAGTTCCTCCTGCTGTTTTTGGAACGTCGCCTGACTGGCAGCCTGGCTCGAAGAATATTCCGCCGCCGCGTCGGGGTCATAGTGAAAACGTTGCTGAACCTCCCGGGGCAACTCAGTGAAGTAAATTTTCGACACGCCCGAATTCGTGGCGAGGACGATGCCGTCCGGCTCAACCCGATTGACGCTCGCCTCCTTGTATACTTGACCGGTGGTCGTTTTAAACTCCTTGGTTCTTCCGCCGATTTGGTCAGCAATCGCCTCCTCGGTCGCCAAGTCACGGCCGCTCAAAAGCGCGGCGCGATTGACATCGTTGGTCAGCTTTTCTTTGGCGACATCGAAGTTCACCGTGCCGTCAGTGACGTGAAACGTGCCGTCGTTTTGGGAGAGCACGCGCACGGCTGTGCCCGGAACAATGGCCAGGATTCCAGAGGACCGCTTTAACACGACCCGTTCGTTCAAAAAGAAAACGCCCTCGGGCGCGAAAACCTGCCGCTGCGGAAGGCGAAGCCGCGCCCAGAGTTTTGTGCGCGGGCGCTCGCCATGCGGTGGATAGACATTTGTATAATACAGTGCCGAAGCAGTTCCGGCCCCAAGCAGAGCAGCGAGAATCACGCGAGTCAGGATGCTCGGAGGGGCGAATGTCATATTGGCAAACTACTTCGGCGCGCGCCGGCGGCATTCGTACCGCGGATTGTCGATCTTTGCACGCACAATTGCTTCGGACCCTGAGTGTTTCCCGCGGCGCGGGTAGTGTCCTAATTTGAACTGCCATATTAGGACACCACCGCGGCGCGAGCCGAGTTGACGAGAGCGTCGCTCCCGGGTAGGGTCGGCTTCGCCGCTCGGCGGCACAAGACTTGCAATTTGGGAGTTGATTATCGATGCCAGAAGTGATCGTTCGCAAAGGTGAGCCGGTAGACCGCGCTTTGAAACGGCTCAAGAACAAGCTCGAGGCCGAAGGCATCCTCGAAGAAGTTCGGCGGTTACGCGCGTTCGAAACTCCGTCGCAAAAGACCCGCCGCAAGGCTCGCGCCAACGCGAAACGCGGCCGGACGCGCTTTCGTTTTAATCCGTAAGATCGAGCCCCTTTCGCCCAAGTTACGGCGCGGCAAGGAATCGCTCGTTACAAAGGTTATAAGCGTTACAACGTTACAAACGCGCACCTGCGTTTTCCTTTGTAACTTTTGTAACTCTTTTAACGATTTAACGTTCCTCACTCGCACTCGCAGGCGATGCGGAAGCCGAGATCGTTACAGGAAAAACTTGGAGCGTTTGAGTTGCGCGCGGTGGCGCGCAGACTATTGAAGCGCGATTTCCAACTTCCGCCCCGATAGACGCGGCGCGATCCCGCCGTCGGCCCGCGCGGGTTAACCTTCGCTGCCCGCGTGTAGGGCGTGTAATAATCGAGACACCATTCCCACACGTTGCCGGCCATATCTTCGACGCCAAACGGGCTTGCGCCCAGCGGGTATACCCCCACCGGCGATGTTTCCGCGTAGCCATCGTCGAGGTCGCGGTCGCTCCAGGCGAAAACGGTGTTCCGATCGGCGAAGTTGGCCAGATCACCACGGTTCTGGTAATTGCCCCACGGAAATTTTCTCCCATCGGTCCCGCGCGCGGCGTATTCCCATTCCGCTTCCGTTGGCAGCCGGTATTTCTTGCGCTCACGCGAGCTCAGCCACTGACAAAACTTGATTGCATCAAGGCTGCTGACGTGGACGACCGGATAACGGTCGCCTGCGCCGGGCATCCTTTTGCGGCGGTGAGACGGATCGAACTCTTCGTAGGCGGCATTGGTAACGAGATACCGCGACAAGAAAAACCGGCTGACGGCCACTTTTGCAACCGGACGCTCGTTCGGCGCAGCATCAAGCGCTTCGCTGCCCATCACCAATTCGCCAGACGGAATGAAGAGCATCTCGTTGCTTAAGGAGTTTTTGAAATTGCTGTAGCGCACGCGCTCGAGCGCCGGGTTGACTTGGGCGCTGGTCGGGTCGCCTGCGCCGGGCATCCGTTTGCGGCGGTGAGACGGATCGAACTCTTCGTAGGCGGCATTGGTAACGAGATACCGCGATAAGAAAAACCGGCTGACGGCCACTTTTGCAACCGGACGCTCGTTCGGCGCAGCATCAGGCGCTTCGCTGCCCATCACCAATTCGCCAGACGGAATGAAGAGCATCTCGTTGCTTAAGGAGTTTTTGAAATTGCTGTAGCGCACGCGCTCGAGCGCCGGGTTGACTTGGGCGCTGGTCGGTTCTGCTCCTGGTCCAACCGGGCGCGGCTCGGGACGAGCGGTTTCGACGCGAATCGCCGGTGGCGCGGCGTCCGAAGCAGCATCGGCTTCCTCTAGATAAAGATCGACAAGATCCTCGGCTTCGCCGGGATCGATGCCGAGACTTTCAGCCATGTTGATGAAGGCGTCGCGCTGATCGTCCGTCATCTCGAAGCTGTCGAGGCCGCTCAAGCGCAGCATGCGCAGAAATTCTTCCTGAGGATTGGCGGCGCCGGCGCTCTGCGTCGGGAGCGCGCCCATTAGTGGAAGCGTGGCCGGCGGTTGCAGGCGTTGCACACCGCTCCTGAGCAGCTCGGCATCGATCTCGGCGACGATCAGTTGTTTTGTCAGTCCACGTTCGCTCCCAAAGCGGGCGAGATTTTTTTCCTCGTCACTCGTGAGCGTGCCGTCGCCGATCGCGAAGGCGAGATACTTTTGAAATTCCGCCAGCGCTTCGGCCTGTTCCTCGGACGCGATTTGCTCATCGAGGAGGAGGCGCCGCTCCGGATCGAGCAGCTCGACCCGCGCCTCGGTAAGGTAACGCGAGGATTCGTCGAGGCCGGCGCGGAGCAATTGGGCGAGCGGATTGCTCGGCTGGTTTTTGAGCGGCAATTTTTTTTGCCACCAACGCAACAGTTCGCGGCAACGCTCCTCGATCAGTTCGTTGCTCGGGTTCGCGGTGGGATCAAGACAGAGCCGCTCGTAAAAATTGGGCGACTTGTAATTGTTCCAGCCTTCCCACTTGTGCGGGTCGTCAGGGAGCGGAACGGGAAAGCTGACGTTGCATTTAGGCATTTACTCGACGTTCAGCTTGCCGAGGCCAGAGATCGCTTTCTCTATTTCGCTGGGCGCCAGACCGGTGTTGCGCTCGATCGAGACTTTCGACTGATTGCCGCAAGCGTCGACCGAGACCTCCAGCACCTGATTGGCGTTGTAGCGGTAAGTCAGCTCGACCGGTGAACCCTTCGGCAGAAACGGCGGCAACTCGACATCGCAGATACCCAGCGGTGTGCATTCGTCGGGCAGCGAGCTTTCGCCTTCCACCACCTTGACGAGGGCGTGCTGCATGTTCGCGCTGGCCGTGCCGAACGAATTTCGTGCGCTCGCCGGAATGGCGGTGCGCTTCTTGATCATCGGATAGACGTATTCTTCGAGGTTTGCCTCGTCCCACAGAACGACGCCGAGCGAATGCGAAGTGATGTCGTTGACCTGGATGAGGCGGCCATCGCGACAGGAAAATTTTTGCCGCGTGGTCTCGGCGAGCACGCGTTCGCCGGTCACTTCCTCCTCGCGCAACATCGACAAGGTGGCTTGAATCGCCGCTCCGATCGCGACGGCTTCATCCGGATTGACGTCGCTCACCACCGGTGCCTTGGATAGCTGCGCGATCATTTCGCGCACCATCGGCATGCGGGTCATCCCGCCGACAAGCAGCGTCTTGTCGATCTTGTCCCACTTCATGTTCGCCTCCTGCATCACCATCTCGCAGATCGTTTTGCATTTTTCGACCAGATGACGGGTGCGCTTTTCAAACTCGGCCCGGCTCAAGTCCACCTTGACGCTTTTGCCCTGATGATTGTGCACGATCGCCGTGTGCTTGCGGCTGGAGAGCTGGAGTTTGGCCGCCACCGCGCGGGTCTGCAGGTCTTGGTAGCTCTGGAGATCGAGCAAGGGATTTTCGCTATGCTGCTTGTCGAACTCTTCGGCCATGTGCAGCTCGTGCTTGTCGATCCGCATGATGGTGACGTCGAACGTGCCGCCGCCGAGGTCGAACACAAAAACCGTCTGGTCTTCGTCGAGCTTGTCGAGTCCGTAAGCGAGCGCGGCCGCGGTCGGCTCGTTGATGATCTGGAGAACGTTGAGCCCGGCGAGCTGCCCGGCGGTGATCGTCGCCGTGCGTTCGGCGTCGTTGAAGTAGGCGGGTACCGTGATGACCGCGTCGGTAACCGGTTCTTTCAAATACCGCTCCGCGTCGATGATCAGCTTTTTCACGATTAACGCCGACAGTTCTTCGGCCGAGTAAATCGCGCCGCCGAACTCGCGGTGAAACTGCTCCTTCGGTTTGCCCATCTCGCGCTTGATGAAATCGACGATCTTTTCCGGCTCGGCCACCGCGCTGTTTTTGGCGAGCGTGCCGACTATGACGTTGTTCCGGTCGAACAGGATCACCGAGGGAGTGATTCGCTCGCTCTCCGCATTTGGAATGATCTGCGGTTTGCCATAGGCATCGATGTGCGCCACGGCCGAGAACGTAGTTCCAAGGTCGATTCCGACAGCTTTGCGGTGGGTCATGAGCGAGAAATCAGAAAATTACTGGTCAGCCCAACCTCGGGGCTGCTCGGGAAACAGTGCAGTTTCTGTGCCGAAAACCAGGCGACCTGCGGGGAATACTAAAGTCGATAATCGACGCATGCTGCAGCCGCGTTCCTGCGGGACGCGTGCGCGTCGTCCGCAGGGCGACGGCTACAAATCAAGTGAAGCGCTTCGCGATGACTTCTTCCGGACGAATCAGCTTGCCGCGCCAGGTAAAACCGCGCCGGACGCGCATCACGATCTGACTGTCTTCCTCCGCATAACCCGCCGGCTCGAAACTGACCACCCGGTGCACGGCGCGGTCGACGCGGTCTTTCGGCTCGATTTCTTTGACCTCGAGGCGATGGAGAATTTCCATTAATGCGTGAATGGCGTTTTCGAGGTTGTCACGCCATTGCCCAAGCCGTGCCTGCCGGTTTTTGTTTTGCGCGGCAGTGCTCAGTTGCTCGCACAAGCTGGTGAGATGATCGAACAACAGCACTAGGTCGTGGATGAACGGTTTCTGCAGCGATTCGTGCAGGAAATTGTCGCGATACTTGAGCAGCTCGGCGTGGAGCGAATCGAACAGCTTCTGGTTGACGCTTTCGGTCTTGCGGATAGTGGCCAGTTGTTCGTCGATTTTTTCGAACCGCTTCACCATGATGTCGACCTGCTTATCGGGCGAAAGTGCGATCAGAAGTTGTTCGACCCGTTTGGCCAGCGCGTTCTCAACATTCTGCACCCGGCTATTGAGCGCAGAAAGCTCCTGTAAGGCCTGCTCGAGCTTGTCCTCGGCAAGCGAAAACTCCGGCGCGGAGGGAAGCTCCGTCGGGAGCGTCTTTTCCGCCTCGGCGCTGAGTTGCTGCATGGCCGTGGCAAATTCGTCCGGCGTGCTTACGGCGTTACTCATCGGTGGGTTGAATGGAATAAAAACGCCGGATCGCCTCGGTTAATCCTTCGATGTCGTGCCGCTTGGCTTCGATCGACACTTTCAGGCCGTGCTCGCGCGCCGTCTTCGACGTAATCGGCCCGATGCTCGCCACCTGCATTTGGTTCGGCCACGGCAAACCTAGTGCCAGAAAATTTTCCACCGTCGAGGAGCTGGTGAAGGTGATGAGATCGGCCCCCTCCTCCAAAAGCCGCTGGCGCGCGCCAGTATCGTCGCGCGTCTCGGCCACAGTGCGGTAAGCGAACGCCTCGTCCACGATTGCTCCAAGTTTTGCAAGCTGGTTCGATAGCACATCCCGCGCCTTTTCCGCCCGGGCAATCAGGATTCGCAGGTTCTCGAGCATGCCCTGCTTCTGAAATTCGCGCACCACCGCCTCGGCCACGAACTCCTCGGGCTGAAGATCGACATGAAGATGAAAATCTTTCACCCGCTGCGCCGTGGCCGGTCCGATCGCCGCGATTTTGACCGCGCCGATCTCGCGTGCGTCGTCGTAGAGTTTGAAGAACAACTCGAAGAAGGCCTCCACGCCGTTAGGACTTGTGAACACGATCCAATCGTAGGTATGCGCTTCCTGCACGAGCTCGGCAAATTCGCGCAAATCGCTCGGCGGCTCGATGCGGATCGTCGGCAATTCGATCACGTCCGCGCCGAGCGCGCGCAGCCGCTCGCTTAACGCGCTCGCCTGTTTGCGCGTGCGCGTGACGACGATGCGTTTGCCCGAGAGCGGCCGTTTCTCGTACCAATTCAGGTTCTCGCGCAGCGCAACAACTTCGCCAAACACCGCCACCGCCGGCGCATCAAAACCAACATCGACAACCCGCCGCCCGATGTCCTTGAGCGTGCCAGTAAGCGTTTCCTGCCGGCCGGTGGTCGCCCAGCGCACCAGCGCGACCGGCAAATCTTGGCGCACGCCGTGTTTCATCATTTCCCGTGCGATCGATTCGATCCGTTCCACGCCCATCAGCATCACTTGTGTGCCGCCGAGTTTGGCCAACGCGGCATAGTCGATCGCGCTCGTGGCCTTGGACGGATCCTCATGACCGGTAAAAAACGTGACGTGCGAATTTTCCGCGCGCGAGGTCACCGGGATTCCTGCGAATGCCGGCCCCGCGATCGCCGAAGTGATTCCCGGCACGATTTCAAAGCTAACTCCCGCATCGGCCAAGGCTTTCGCTTCCTCCGCACCGCGGCCAAAAACAAACGGATCGCCGCCTTTTAATCGCACGACTTCTTTTCCTTCGCGTGCCTTTGCAATCAGCAGCGCATTGATTTGTTGTTGATTCAGCGCGTGCTCGCCCGCGCGTTTGCCGGCGTAAATGAGCTCGGCGGCTTGCCCGGCCCACGCGAGCGTCTCCGGGTTCGCCAGATGATCGTAAACGATCACGGCGGCGCATTCTATGCATTCCTTCGCCCGCAGCGTTACCAGGCCAAGATTCCCCGGACCCGCGCCAACGAGATAAACTATCCCGCTCTCTTTCCTGCTCTTACTCATGCTCTTGCTCGGGCCGCGTCTATCTGCCTCCACAATTCGGCTGCAAGCCGCTCCGCCTCTTCGCTCGGTCCTGTCACCGATGCTTCCGACGGCGCGGTCGCGCCGAGAGCGAAAACTTGCGCGCGGATTTTCATGACTGTTCCGTCCAGTGTCGCGAGCACGCCCACCGGCTGATTACAGTCAGCGTGCAAAAGCCGGAGAAATTCCCGCTCGGCCCGCAGACAGAGCCGCGTATCGAAATCGTTCAGCGGCTCAACCAATAATCTCGTACGCTCGTCGTTGCTGCGCAGTTGAATCGCGATTACGCCTTGCCCACCGGCCGGCAGGAAGACTTCGTGGGGAAGAACTTCAGTAAAAAATTCGCCTCCTTCAAAACCGATTCTCCGCTCGTCCTGCCACGAAGATCGACAACTTCGAGATCGGGTCGATGCCAGCGGAGCTGATGTTTGCGCCGGATGCTGCCGGTGGCAACGAAACCATTCGGCGGAAGCGAATCCAGATTCCACGGCTCAATTGAGACCAGCACATCGTCTACCGATGCGCGCGGAAGAACGGCGGCGACTTCTGTTCCCTCGGCCAAGTCGCTGGGCAAATCCTTCGCGCTGTGCACGGCGAGATCGACATCGCCCGCAAGAAGCGCCCGTTCGAGCTCAGCCGTGAACAAACCTTGCCGCCCGGCGCGCTCAACCGTCTCGCGCGTCTTCTGTTCATCGCCGGCCGTGCGAACCATGCTTGTTTCGATCTTCAGATCGGCCCAGCGCGCTCGCAAACCATCGGCGACCATGCGCGTTTGTTGCTGCGCCAATTCGCTCCCGCGGGTCCCGAGCACAATCGTCGTACGATTCAGCCGGTTCATCCATCCTCCTCTAGCGGCGGTCTATGACCGTCGCAAATATCCCGCCGCTACAGTTCCGATGTGCGCAGTGGTCGCTCGCTGATTGCAGCATGCTCGGCGCCGGCGGCACGGCTTAGTCCGCCCGAGATCGATTGCCAGAATTTTGCGACGTGCTCGGCAATGATTTGTTCGGCCGCTG
>QHPZ01000028.1:11437-13454 GCA_003219225.1 Verrucomicrobiota bacterium
CTCCCGGGTGAGGAGCGGTTCATCCGCAGATGTCGATGTAATCAGAATGTCGATCTCGCGGCACTGCTCCAGCCACTGATCGAAACTGATCGCGCGCCCCCCGACGAGCTCCGTCAGTTTCGCGGCCCGCTCGGCCGAACGATTGCTCACCCGCAGATCGGTGACGCCACGCGAAACCAACGCGCGCACGGTACGCTCGCTCGTTTCGCCGGCGCCAAGCACCAGCACCTTGCACTCGGCCAGCTCGCCAAAGATTTTTTCGGCCAGATCGACCGCGACCGACCCTACCGACACTGAACCGCGCGTAATCCCGGTATGGCTGCGCACTTGTTTCGCGACGCGAAACGCGCGCTGGAACAATCGATGCAGATACGGCCCGGCGGCGCTCGATTTTCGCGCCGTCTCGTAGGCCTTCTTTGCCTGACCCAGAATTTCCGTCTCGCCAAGGACCATTGAATCCAGGCCGGAGGCGACGCGAAACAGATGCTGCGCGCAATCGGCATTTTCGTAACGATAAAAACTCGCGTCCGCGGTTAGTTGATTGTTCGCCGCGGCGAATCCGTCCGACGGCGGATCGATCTTCGGAGCGAGACAGCGCGTAATTTCCTCTGTTGGCACGCTCGTGTCCGCCGCGCCATAGACCTCCACCCGGTTGCAAGTAGTCAGCAGCAGAACTTCCGCGAGGCCGCATGCTCGCAAATCGCAACCGGTTTCGGGGCCGCCGCCATAGCGCTCGCGCATCTCCACCGTCGTCTCGTGATGACTCAGTCCGACGCAAAGCAAATTCATGGCGAGTGCGTTTGCGCGCTGAACGTGATCCCCCAAAGTAGCGTGAGCGCGGCACTGAACCCGATAATGCACAGCGCCGCGACACGTTTAGGCGCGAGCCGGTGGAGATGGCGCCCTTGCAAGATCAAGGCGTAAAGCAGCCAGACAGCGATCGCCCAGACAACCTGCGCCCGGGGCAGCGGTTCACCGGTAAAAAAGCCGCTGATCAAGCCGATCGTGTAAAGCACGAAACCCCACCAAAGTAGTCGCGTGATCGCGCCGAAAAGATCGGGCAACGCCGGCAGATGATAAAAGATTGAACGCAGCTGATGCGTCTTGAGCTGGCGCTCCTGCACCAGATACATGACTCCGGCAACGCAGGCGAGCGCGAAGGCGCCGTACGCGAGCGTCGAGAACGAAGCATGAAATTCCAGCCACCGATTCGCCGGCAGTTTCAATCGATGCATCGTGTCAATTGGCGCAAGTAGCGCGAATGTCTGGATCAGAAAAACCAGCGGGGCCGTGAACGCGCCCATGAGCGACAGCCGATATGCCGGCCCGACCAGCAGGTAGAACAACGCAATCGACCAGCCAATAAAGATCAACACTTCGAACAGATTCGTCAGTGGACAACGTCCGAGGTCATGACCCCGCACCGAAAGAAACGTCGTCTGAAAAATAAATCCCAAGCCGATGGTGAAAAAATTAAATCGCGCCGGTCGAAAAGACCCGCCGCGCAGTTCGGCCATCGTGCGCACGACTGCCACCAGAAAACAGATCGTCGAGATAGTGAGAAGTTGCCGATCCACCGAGGCGGCAGTTTAGGGTTGCCACGCTCGAATGGCAATCGGTGGCATCGGCATTCCACCGCTGAATCCCGTTGGCATTGACCTTAATTGCCGGCCTCGTTAGCGTTCGCGGCCGATGGACTCTGACAAGATCGACAAGTTACGCGCGGGCGTGCGTGATGTCCCCGATTTTCCGAAGAAGGGAATCATGCTCAAAGACATCACGCCGATCCTGCAGGACGCGACTCTGTTTCGGCAGTCCATCGATCTTTTTCTGGAGCATTGCCGTGACAAAAAGATCGACAAGATCGTCGGCATCGATGCGCGCGGTTTTCTTTTTGGGTCGACAGTCGCGTACGAGCTTGGCGTCGGGTTCGTGCCGATCCGTAAACGCGGCAAGTTGCCCTACAAAACCGAGACGGCGAAGTATTCGCTCGAGTACGGCGAAGCCGAGATGGAGA
>QHPZ01000184.1:0-363 GCA_003219225.1 Verrucomicrobiota bacterium
CTTTGCGCGCGGTCGAATAAATTAGCTTCCAGTAGGTATCAAAGAATTCCTGCCACCTCTTCTGGTCGTCCCAATTAACCAGCCGGTCGACTAAACTGCGGCGCGTGGCGGCGAGGCTCATGTCGATCTTACTGTAGCCGGGGTCGATGACCCCGGCCAACCGCGGTCAGCGACCGCGGCTACAACGATTTCCTGAAAGATTTCTGTGCCGTGGGCGTATTCCCCTCATGAAAACGCCTGCGCTTCTCTTGAAGGTTGTAAGATCGACATCTTCTCTCGCCGCGACTTGTCGCCGCATCCCAGAGCAAATCTTCGGCGATATTTCCTGGCAACGGCCGCTTTGGCTCAGCCGGGCCGGCGAAG
>QHPZ01000184.1:493-875 GCA_003219225.1 Verrucomicrobiota bacterium
GCGACTCGTCGTTTACTTCAGCGAATCGGCTGCCCGCTTGGAGGATTTGAAAAAGCCGTCCGTGCAGGGCGTGCAACTTCAGCCGCACCGGAACGGCACATGGCGTTGGATCCAGGCCGACATTCTCGTTTTCGAGCCGACCGAGGATTGGCCGGCCGATCAAAAAATCCGGGTCGTCTTCGACAGGAAATTTTTTCCGAGCCACGTGTTGATGGAGCGCTACGTCTACGAAACCGACACGCCGCCCTTTGGAATTGCGATCAAGCAACTGGAACTCTATCAAGACCCGACCAATCCGACGCAGCGCGCGATTACGGCCACGCTCGAGCTCACGCACGCGGTCGATCCCGGCGAATTAGATCGACATCTGGAACTGAAAACG
>QHPZ01000185.1 GCA_003219225.1 Verrucomicrobiota bacterium
GGTAATTTCAAATCAAGCCGGTATCATCTGTGAAGTCGCGAATCCTGAATATCTCATTTGTCGCGGGCTTTGCCCTTTGCGCGATCGCGCTACCAGCCTGTCACCAAAAAAAGGCAGAAGTCATTGTCGATCTTCCCGGTCTGCCGCCGGTGCAAACAGTCGAGGACAAAATCCTCAATGAGATCTGGCAGTTCGCAGGCAAAACTCGCAACCTTTACAACGCAAGCCGATTCGATGAGCTGGAAGCGTTAGCGAGTCAGCTACGCGCGGAACACGGGCGGTTTGGAAATGGCTCGTGGAAACTGCGTCATTTTTATGAGGCGCTGCGTTGTCGCAAAGAGGAGCCCGACTCGATGTGGCAGCTGCATGAGACCATCCACAAAAATTGGAACGCAGCCAAGCCGCGCTCAATCACGGCGCACATCGCGCATGCCGATTTCCTGATCGAGTACGCCTGGCATGCCCGCGGCAATAAGCTCGCCGATAAGGTCACAAAAGAGGGCTGGCGCTTGTTCGAGCAACGGTTGGCCCAGGCGAAAGAACTTCTGGACGCATCTGCGGGGTTTGAGCCCAAGTGTCCGATGTGGTGGAGTGCGGCCTTACGCGTCGCGACCGGTCAAGGCTGGAGCTGGGATGACTTCGAAAGACTCTTTCAGGAGGCAAAAGCGATCGACCCTCAGTTTTGGCACTACGACATTGCCAAGGCGAATTACCTGCTGCCCAGATGGTACGGGCAACCGGGCGATTGGGAATACGCCCTGAGCCTGGAGATCAATCGCCCAGGCGGCCTCGGAGCCGAAACATACGCGCGCGTAGTCAACGACATGAGCGGCTATTATGACAATGTCTTTCGCGAATCGAAAGCTTCGTGGCCACTGACGCGGGAGGGCTTTGAACTGATGCGGCAGAGATATCCAGAGTCCCTGGAGATTTCGAGCGCATATACTCGGCTGGCCTGTCTCGCTGGCGAACGCGCGCTCGCGCGCAAACTTTTCGACGAGCTCGGTGGCCGCATGCTGACGAGCATTTGGCGAGATCAAGATAATTTTCGCCGTTTCCGCAATTGGGCGTACCGCCAGTAGAAGTCGGGCGAAGCATCTTGGAGTGCGCCGCTGCTTGCGGCGCTCTAGGCTTTACAGAACCACGGCTCTATAATTTCCAGTAGCGTCGTGCTTTTGAGAAATAGCGAACATCGCCACAATCATTGCTGCGCTCTCAGGGACGGAGCGCAATCAAAAAATGTTTAAGGGATTTTCGGGCTGGTTTTCGAACGACATAGGAATCGATCTCGGCACAGCGAACACGCTGGTCTACGTCAAGGATCAGGGGATCGTTTTGCGCGAGCCCTCGGTCGTGGCGGTGCAGGCCGGCACGAACAAAGTCCTTGCCGTTGGCGACGAAGCGAAACGCATGCTCGGCCGTACACCGGCAAACATCGTCGCGATGCGACCACTAAAGGATGGAGTCATCGCCGATTTCGAAGTCACCGAGGCGATGCTGCGCCATTTCATCTCGAAAGTGCACAACGGTCGACTCCGCGCGAAACCGCGGCTGGTCATCGCCGTGCCGTCCGGAATTACCGAAGTCGAAAAGCGCGCCGTTCGCGAAAGTGCGACTCACGCGGGTGCCCGCGAAGTGTACTTAATAGAAGAACCGATGGCCGCGGCGATCGGCGTCGGCTTGCCCGTACAGGATCCCGCCGGCAACATGATCATCGACATCGGTGGGGGCACCACCGAGGTCGCGCTCATCTCGCTTTGCGGTATCGTATTTAGCCGCAGCGTGCGCGTCGCCGGCGACGAGCTCGACGAAGCCATCGTCCAATACATGAAGCGCGCCTACAATTTGATGGTCGGCCACCGCACAGCCGAGGAGATCAAGATCAAAATCGGCTCTGCCTTCCCTCACAAGGAAGAGACCAGCATGGAAGTTAAAGGGCGCGATCTGGTGGCCGGCCTCCCCAAAACTCTCACCATCAGCTCCCAGGAAGTGCGTGAAGCATTGCTCGAACCAGTCGCCAGCATCATCGAATCGGTCCGCGTTACTTTGGAACGTTGTCCGCCCGAGCTGTCCGCCGATTTGGTCGATCGTGGAATCGTCCTCGCCGGCGGCGGCGCGCTCCTCCGCGGCCTCGACAAACTTCTGAGCAAAGAAACCGATCTCCCCGTCCACGTCGCCGAAGACCCACTTAGCGCGGTGGCTGAAGGCACCGGCCGCTGTCTGAGCGAACCAAAGTTTCTGCATCAGGTCGCCATCCCCGATCCGACCCTGGCCACACGCACTGCCGGTGTTGACCGCCACGGACGAAGCCGCCGCGATGAACTGGTCGTCTACGGCGCCAGCTCCTCCCGCATCACCGCCGAACGCTGATCATTCTCGCCTGTAGCGGCGGTCTATGACCGTCGCATTTTATTCGTCCGACGCTCACAGAGCGCCGCTACATTTTTCCGCGCCCGTGCGGGCGGGTAAGATCGATAATGTGGTCGAAGCTGACGGTGTCGGCGATGCCACGGTGCTGGTATAAGTCCATCAAGTAGCCTTGCAGGTTCGGGTAATCGATGATCCGACGCAGGTTGCATTTGAAATGGCTGTAGTAAACGACATCGAACCGCACGAGTGTGCAAAAGAGGCGCCAATCGGCTTCGACGATACGGTTGCCAAACAAGTAGCGGCTCGTGGACAAGCGCTGCTCGAGCTGGTCGAGCGCGTCGAACAATTTCTGGCACGAGATCTCATACGGGCGCTGACGCGTCGCGAACCCGGCACGGTAAACGCCGTTGTTGACGTTCTCATAAAGAAAATCGCAGAGCTTGCTGTGCTCGGCCTCGATCTCTTTCGGGAAAAAGTCCACCAATTTGTAGGGCAGGCGCTCCGCCCGCCGTTGTTTAGATTCGGCAACCGACGCGGTTGCCCTACAACCGGCGAACTCGTTGAAGACGTTGTTGAACATCCGGCAAATGTCGTCCTCGCAGTTGTTGACGATCTTCTTTGTCTCCTTGTCCCAAAGCACCGGTACCGTGACGCGTTCTTTGAAATTTGGATCGGTCGCCTTGTAAGCTTCGCTCAAGTAGCGAAAGCCGTTCACCGGATCGGTGGACTCGAACGAGTCCGACGGCGGCCAGGTTGTTGACGGCTGCCGGAACGCCCAGCCTTTTTCATCGCGAACCGGATCGACAACGGTGAGGCCGATCGCCTCCTCCAGCCCTTTCAATTGCCGAAAGATCAGAGTGCGACTCGCCCACGGGCAAGCGTAGGAAATGTAAAGATGATAGCGACCCGCCGCGGCGGGATATGGCGTCGACCCATCATTTGAAATCCATAACCGAAAAGCATCTTCCTGTCGCTGAAATTCACCGGAGGCAGTTAGTTCGGATGGAGAATGGGAAGGCATGTGGCCGATTGCAGATTGAAGATTTTAGAACTCAGAGATCACAAGCACGGCGGTTCCGGTAAGTTTACCGGAGCGAAATTTTTCCAGCGCGGTGTTGGCTTCTTCGAGCGGGAAAGTCTCCGTATGAGTCTTTACGCGAGCACGTCGAGCGATCTCTAGAAACTCTTCGCCGTCGCGGCGGGTCAGGTTTGCAACCGAGCAGATCACGCGTTCGCCCCAAAGATCGACATACGGAAATGACGGGATGTCGCTCATGTGAATGCCGCCGCAAACGACGATGCCGCCCTTGGCGAGCGTGCGCAGCGCGGCGGGCACGAGCGCGCCGACGGGCGCGAAAATGATTGCGGCATCGAGTTTTGCCGGCGGCATTTCATCCGAGCCGCCGGCCCAAACCGCGCCTAACGCGCGCGCCGATTGCTGGGTGGTTTTGTCGCCCGGCCGAGTGAACGCGTAGATGTCCTTTTTCTGATAAACGGCGATTTGCGTAATCAGGTGCGCCGCGTTGCCGAACCCATAAATGCCGATCCGCTGCGCGTCGCCCGTTTTGCGATACGAGCGATAGCCGAGCATTCCCGCGCACAAAAGCGGGGCAAGATCGACATCGGCATATTCGTCGGGCACCTGAAAGCAAAACCGCGCATCGGCGACTGCGAACTCGGCGTAGCCGCCATCAATCGTGTAGCCGGTGAACTTCGCGTTATCGCAAAGATTCTCGCGCGAAGATCGACAATAAACGCAATCACCATCCGTCCAGCCGAGCCACGGGACTCCGACACGATCGCCAATTTCAAAACTGCCAGTCCGGCTCGGACCTTCGACGCGTCCGACGATTTGGTGACCGAGAATCAGCGGCAGCTTCGGATTGGACAGTTCGCCGTCGACAATGTGAAGATCGGTGCGGCAGATCGCGCAGCATGAGACGCGCACGAGCAATTGTCCTGCGCTCGGTTTCGGCTCCGGCCGGTCGCGGAGCGTGAGCGGTTTTCCCAGTTGCTCAAGGACCATTGCGCGCATGCGCAAAGATAAATGACGAAGCACGAAGGACGTGGGCCTGTAGCGGCGCTCTATGAGCGCCGCATTAATTCGTCCGACTCCGAAAGCTTTCGGGGCCGCTACAGTTGCTCACACGCCCGCCGGCTCGGGCTCGCGCACTTCGCCGTCGCCGGGGGCACGCGCCGGCTCGTGCTCGTGATAATGCGCGCTGCGCAGGAATGGAACTTTATCGAGGACGTGTTCCTGGAACCATTCGAGCCAGAGATAGATCACCGGCGTGACAAAGAGCGTCACCATTTGGGAGAAAATAAGACCGCCGACAATGACGAGGCCAAGTGGTCGCCGCGATGACGCGTCCTGACCAAAACCGAGTGCAAGCGGAATGGCGCCCATCAAGGCGGAGAGCGTCGTCATCATAATCGGCCGAAATCGTTCGACACTCGCTTCATGAATTGCTGAACGCAGGTCCCAGCCTTCATCGATTCGTTGCAAAGCGAAATCGACAACCATGATCCCATTCTTTTTGACGATGCCGAGCAACAGAAAGAGTCCGATCACACTGTAG
>QHPZ01000186.1 GCA_003219225.1 Verrucomicrobiota bacterium
AACCAGCCGCCAAAAATATCGCCGTTCGGGTTCGTGTCCTTCGGCATCGCGATCGTTTGGATGACGAGTTCGCCCTGTGGTTGGTCAGACATTCCGCGCAGAATAGCGATCACAGAATCAGCATGCAATCACCGTAGCTGTAGAAGCGATAGCGCTCGCGGATCGCTTCGCGGTAGGCGCGCAGCAGGAACTCGCGGCCGGCGAAGGCACTCACCAGCAGGAGCAAGGTCGAGCGCGGCAGATGAAAATTCGTCAGCAGCGCATCCACCGCGCGGAACTCAAATGGCGGATAGATGAAAAGCTCGGTCTCGCCGCTGCACGCCTGAATTTTAGTAGACTTGACCGCTTTAAGCAGTCGAGTTTGCCGGGTCGCAGTTTCCAGAACGCGGACGACGGTGGTGCCGACGGCTACGAGTCGCGTCGCATTGTCGATCTTGCGTACGGCTTCGGATGAAATGGAAAACCATTCGGCACCCATGCGGTGCTCCGTCACATTTTCGGAGTGCACGGGGCGAAAGGTCGCCGTGCCGACGTGCAGCGTCACGAATGTGTGCGGAAGTTGCTCGAGCATCTCAGGGGTGAAATGGAGACCGGCGGTGGGTGCGGCGAGCGCGCCGGGCGTTTGCGCGAACACCGTTTGGTATCGGGTTTCGTCTTCGGTGTCGCTCTCCCGGGCGATGTAGGGCGGCAGCGGCATCGAACCGCGCGCATACGGATCGACATCGCTTTCGAGCGCGATGATCCGCTCGCCTCGCCCGAGAACTTGCTCTACTCGCACGCCCACATTGTCGATCTTGGTGGTGGCGCCGACACGCATTTTGCGTCCCGGTTTGACCAAACATGTCCAGCGCCCTGGGGCGAGCCGCGCAACGAACAGGAAGTCGACCGTGTGGTCATCGGAAAATTTTCGGGCCGGCAGGACGCGCGTGTCGTTGAGAACCAGCAGGTCACTTGGCGCGAGCAATGATTGGAGTTCGACGAACTGGCGATGCTTGATCGTTTGGCTGGCGCGATGCAAAACCAGCATCCGAGACTGTTCCCGACGCGGGAGCGGCCGCTGCGCGATTAATTCCTGCGGCAGCTCATAATCGTAATCGTTCAATCGCGTGCTCATTGGTGAGAGCCGATTCTGTAGGGGAAGCAGTTTGCTTCCCGTAAACGGGACGCTAGCAGCGTCCCCTACAGTGGGCGCGAACGAAAAAAATTGCGCCGTGACAGGAATTTTCTCATCATCCGACATGCAGTTCCCCTCGGCGCTCGATCTTGTCGTCCGAGCGCTCGAGCAAATGCGGGAAACCTCACTGCGCCCTCCCCTCGCCTCGCGCAAAGTTCTCGATGAACTGCGCGCGCCGGAGCGCGCGCAGAACTTGACTGCTTTAAGCGGTCAAGTTTGCACTGCGAGCAAGATCGGTAAGCTGCGCGAATTGCAAACGCGCGTCGCCGTTTGCACGAAGTGTCCGCACCTTGCGCGCGCGCGCACGCAGACGGTCTTCGGCGTGGGAGATCCCGATGCCGAACTGATGTTTATCGGTGAAGCGCCGGGCGCGGACGAAGATGCACAAGGCGAGCCGTTCGTCGGGCGCGCGGGTCAATTGCTCACCAGGATCATCAAAGCGATGGGGTTCGCGCGCGAAGACGTTTACATCGCGAACATTTTGAAGTGCCGGCCCGACATGCCCGCGGGCTCCTTTGGCAATCGCGTCCCGACGCCGGTCGAGATGCAGACGTGTCGCCCGTACCTGGTCGAACAGATCGAGGTCATCCAGCCTAAGGTGCTCGTCGCGCTCGGCGCGGTCGCGGTGGAAGGGTTGCTCGGAGTGCGCGGAACGATGCGCGACTTGCGCGGGCGCTGGCACACTTACAATCAGATGCCGCTCATGATCACGTATCACCCGGCCTATCTACTTCGGAACCAGACGCCGTCAGAAAAGCGCAAGGTGTGGGAAGACATGCTCCTGGTGCTAGAGCGACTCGAGCGGCCGATCAGCGAAAAACAACGCAATTATTTTTTGTAGCCAGTGACTAGGAAGAAAGCTTCTCGATTGCCTTGCGGCTCACCAGAGCTACGGCCAGTCTAGCAATGATCGCGCGCACTTCGCTGCGCGGCACTTTGATTGTGCGATGCAATACGGTTGCGCCCGCGGCGCGCAAGAGCGCAACCGTTCGTCGACCAATTACGGCCGGCAATACGGTGGCGGCGCGAACACGGCGATTTCGAACCGCGAGCGAGTATTGCAGCCCCGATTCCAAACCGCTGTCGGCTTTGTCGAGCCACTTCGTGTAGACGGGGAGAAAGCGCTCGGGTTGTTGAACGATTTGTGCCGGCCTGAGCGCAACCGCTGCCAGTTCCTTCTCGGGAAAATAACAGCGGCCGGCGCGCAGATCGGCGCCAGCGTCGCGGAGAATATTAGTCAGTTGCAGGCCCATCCCGTACTCCTGGCCGAGCGCGAGCATCTCTTCTGCGCTTCGCCGAGAAAAATTTCGCAGATGTCGAAAGCAAAGCCGGGTCCAGAATTCGCCGACGCAGCCGGCGACGAGATAAGTGTACTGATCAAGCTCGGCGGCAGTAGCGAGCGCGCGCACTTGGGCTGGGTCGGCGAAGCGTTGCAAATCCAAGCTTTGCCCGCCCGTAATTTTGTGAAGGAGAGCGCGCACTTCATCGCCGTCCGCCGGATCAAGCTCATCGAGTTGTCCGAATGTTTCCGGTAGCGCTTCGATCAGAGCGCGCTCGGTCGCGTCTTGCTGCAACTGCGCAAAGGCTGCCATAAGATAGGCAATCTGCTGCGCGTCGTGGGCCCCGCCAATAAGGCCGCGCAGTTTCTCTAATGTCTGGACCCGCAATTCGGCCGGAATCTGTGCCGTGTCAGCGACGGTATCAGTGGTCCTCGCCAGCAGATAGCCAAGGCCGACTGGTTCGCGCAGGCGGCGGGGCAAAATCTGAATCGACAGATAGAAGGAGCGTGAAAGCGGGCGCAGTAGGGAATCGGTTTTCACTCGCCGATATTTCTGAGCTCGATGCGGTCCGGTGCGGAGTTGCCCAACCCAAGCTGGCTCGCGATCGGAATGTAATCGGCCATGTGCCCGATCCGCGGCAGGCTGGCGCGCGCCCGCCATTCCTGGATTCGCTTTAGCGCGATCGCATCGAGGGCGACCGGGTCTTTGCTCGCATAAAGTGTGGCGTGATGCAGCGCCCAGTTCGGCTGCGACTGTGGCCCGCCGGCGTATTGCGCGACCAGACCGTCCATCAAATTGAGGACGACTTTCTGCGCGACGAGCGGGTGCGAATAGATCTGCGCAATGCTATCGACACCGAATCCGTAAGGCTGTGTAAAGCGCCGCCAGTTGTCGATGTTTGGAATCGTCATGTTGTAAAGGCAACCGGCAATGCCGTTGGTTTCGCTGCTGCTCATCACCGGCACGTTGATCACTTTGGTGACTTCGCTCGTCAGCAGCCGGGAAAAATGACTCACGCTGCTGGTGTTTTCAGTTTCGGAAAGCAGCACCGTTTTGCCTTTGTTCGGCTTGTAATCAAAATCGCCCCACACCAGCTTGCCGACCAGAGGCGCGCTCAACATCTCTTTGGGATCATAGCCGTCGCGCGGCGGGATCGATTTCACCTGATAACCGTCGCTCGCCCGCCGGTAACCGGCCTCCTGCACGCCGCCTAACGAGCGGTCCCAAACGATGATGTCCGAGCGGCGATGACCGGCCGCGACCAGGCCATCGACAATCGCGTTGACCACGTCGTGGTGGGTGGTGAAAAGCTCGCCGCCGGCGGCCGAGATCTTGATGCCGATTTTGTCTTCCGGCGAAACGAGCGAGCCCCAGGCTTTCGCCGCGTCCGGCTGACCCGTCACAGCCGTGACTAACCGATTTAGCATTATGCGCACGACCGGCGCGTTTGTTTTGTAATCCTTGATCGCACCGGCATCATGGATCGCGTAAACGATCGAGGGCGTCGGACTCGGCTGCGCGGGCGCCGCCATTGCCGAGGTAATGGCGCAGAAAAAAACAAGAGTTACCGTTAAGATTGACAAGGCTATCGGCTGACGAACTTATGGGCGAGCGCGCGAATCACAACTGCCACACCACTGAATGCGGCGATCACAGACCGCCGCTGGAGGAGACGCTTCGGCATCTTTACGTCCACATCCCGTTCTGCGCGCGGATTTGTCCTTACTGCGCATTTTACAAGGAGCTCCTCGACCGCGCAGAAACGCAGCGGTTTTGCGAAGCCGTTCTACATGAGCTTGACCGCCATTCGCAAGATCGACATCTACTTCCATCGACGGTGTACCTCGGTGGCGGCACCCCGAGCGCGCTGAGCACGGGGCAATTGGAATTTCTGCTCAAAGGTTTCCGCGACCGGATCGATCTCTCCGAATTGCGCGAATGGACATCGGAAGCTAATCCCGGCAGCGTTTCCGCGCGCAAAGCCAGCCTGCTCAAGGAATTGGGCGTCAATCGAATTAGTCTGGGAGTGCAATCGTGGCACCACGGTTTGCTCGAGCTGCTCGGGCGCGAGCACAACGCGCAGCAGGCGGAGGAATCGTTTTGGATTCTGCGCGATGCCGGATTCGGAAACATCAACATCGACCTGATGTTTAGCTTGCCCGGTCAAACCGCCGAACAATGGCGTGAGAGTTTGGCGAGAACAGTCGCGTTAGCTCCCGAGCATGTCTCCACCTATTGCCTCACCTACGAGGAAGACACGGAATTTTTCAGACGACACACGCGCGGGGAATTGCACTCGGACGCGGACACTGAAGCGGAGTTGTTCGAAATGACGATGTCGATGCTGCAGCAAGCGGGCTACGTGCATTACGAGATCTCAAATTACGCGCGGCCTGGATTCGAGTCGTTTCACAATCGCGCCTACTGGGAGGGTGAAGATTATCTGGGCATTGGCCCAAGCGCGTTTTCGACCGTTGCCATGCAGCGCTGGCAGAACGTCTGCGATTACCGCGCCTACGCCAAGAGTGTCTTGTCCGGTCGATCACCGATTGCGGCAATGGAAAATCTCACCGCCGAAATGAAACGGCGCGAGCGGATCGCGCTCGATCTGCGGACCCGCGCCGGTGTCTCGGCAGAGTTGCTCATGGCAAATGCCGAGCAGGTCCGCAACATGGTTACGCTCGGCTTGCTGCAGCGTGCGAACGACAAATTTGCATTAACAGCCAAAGGCAAGCTGCTGGCGGATTCGGTTGCGGAAGCATTTTTCTAGCGTCCGTCGCGGAATCAAAGAGCGAGCACGATTAAGATCATGAGCACGAGCAGGATTCCCGTGACACCCGGAGCCTACGGGGCTCGAACCCGCAACCTCCGCCGTGACAGGGCGGCGCTCTAGCCAATTGAGCTAAGGCTCCCTTTATTGCGAGACGCAGATTGTAACGGCGGCGCTGCTCAGCCGCAACTTTGGTCTTGCTCTTGCTTTATCATATCGCCGGCGGCGAGATCATCGTGAGAGAAGATCGACATCGTATTTTGAACAGGCGAATCGCCCGGCGCGTCGAACATTGCGAAATTTTGCAGGAACGATATAATCGCAGCGGATTTTGGGGAGGGACTGGGAAAAACCGATGAGCGACGAGCGCAGCAAAGAGTCGGAAGATTTCGGCGAAGAATCGCGCGACCTTCCGCTACTCGACCAGTTCGACCGTCTCATCGGGTCGCTCCCGCCCGGCGATCCGCTCCGGCGTGAGTTGCTCGACCTGCGGCCGGCCGTCACCGATCGCGAAGAGACGATTGTCGAAGCGCGCCACATGATCGAGAAACTGGAGGAGGTGATCAAGAAAGTGACCTCGCCGGCGAACCGTATCGGCACGTTTCTCGGCGCCACTTCGCGCGACACCGCGCACATCGTGGTCGGCGGCGCGGACGTTCGTCATCGTGGGCGATCTCGGTTTCGAGACGGCGGGGCCGGTCACAAAGATCACTGAAATCCTCGGCACTGATCGGTTGCGCGTCGGCTCGGAGCATGGTCTGCACTCAATGGTGCTGCAACGCTCCGCCGATCTCGCCAGTTCGAGCTTGAAAACGGGCGATGAAGTGCGCGTCGATTCCAATTACCGCATGGCGCTGGAGATGCTCTCCAGCGCGAAATCGCAGGAGTATTATCTCGACAGCGTGCCGGAGCTGCCGTGGGAAAAAGTCGGTGGCCAGGAGGCGGCGCTGCAAGCGATCAAAGACGCGATCGAGCTGCCGCTGTTGCACGCCGATCTTTTCAAAAAATTTCAACATGCTACGCCGAAAGGTTTTCTTCTTTACGGGCCGCCGGGCTGCGGCAAGACGCTCATCGGCAAGGCGACGGCGTTCAATTTGACCAGACAACTTCGCGAACAGGTTGGCGCGGAGGTGCGCGAATTTTTCATGCACGTCAAAGGCCCGGAAATCCTGAACATGTGGGTGGGCGAATCGGAGCGGATGGTGCGCGAAATTTTCGCGACCGCGCGCGAGAAACGAAAGGAAGGCTTCATGCCCTTCGTCTTCATCGACGAAGCCGAATCGATCCTCGGCACCCGGCGCGCCTCACGTTATTCGAACATTCTTTCCACGCTGGTACCGATGTTCTGCTCCGAGATGGACGGGATCGAGTCGCTCAATGATGTTGTCATTATTTTGGCCTCCAATCGGGCCGACCTGATTGATCCGGCGATCCTCCGGCCCGGTCGCATCGATCGAAAAATTAAAGTCAATCGCCCAAACAAACAGGGCGCGCGCGAGATTTATCGGATTTATCTGACCGACGATTTGCCTTACGAAGGCGCGCTCACGAAAGAAAGTGCCGGGATCGGCGAAGCCATCGAGCGCCTGGTTGATCGCGTGCTCGAACATCAGTTTGCGCGCCGCGAGGAAAACAAGTTCCTCGAAGTCACGTTGCGCAGCGGCCGGAAAGAAATCCTTTACCGCAGCGATCTGATCAGCGGCGCGATCATCGCATCGATCGTGGAGCGCGCCAAGGCCATGGCCATCAAACGCACCATTTCCACGCAACAGGAACATGGTATCCGCGAGCAGGATTTGTACGCCGCCTTCGACGCCGAGTACAGCGAGAACGATATCTTCCCCCCAGCCGATATGACCGAGGAGTGGCTCAAGCTCATCGATTACGATCCGGAAAACGTCGTCAAAATTTCGCCCGTCAAACCGATCGGCGATTCGCCATCGCGCCCCGGCTCGGGAGTGATTTGATTGGAATCGGCCGGCGCATGAAACGCGTCTTCGGACTCGAGACGGAGTACGGCATCACCGTCGATGGTGCGGAGAATGTCGACGTTGTGCACGAGTCGATCGAGCTGGTGCGGCATTACACCGATCACGGCGCGTTGATGAAATGGGACTACGAGCTGGAGGATCCGCACCTCGACGCGCGCGGCTTTCGCGCCCGGCAACTACTTCAGGACACCGACGAGTCGGCTTATTACGAGATCGACAAGAACCGGCCGCTCAGTTTCGAAGAAATTAAAAGCGACCTGGTGCTCTCCAATGGCGCGCGTTTTTACAACGATCACGCGCACCCGGAATATTCGACGCCAGAATGCACTGCGCTGCACCAGATCGTCGCCCAGGATAAAGCCGGTGAGCGCATCCTGATGGAGTGCGCGCGGCGCCGAAACCAGAAACTCCCCGCCGGACGCGAAGTGCGGATTTACAAGAACAACACCGATTTTGTGGGCCACAGCTACGGCTGCCACGACAATTACCTGATGAGCCGTGAGATTCCCTGGGACCGGCTCGTTGCCGCGATCCTGCCTTTTTTGATCACCCGCCAGATCTTCGCCGGCGCGGGCAAGATGGGCATCGAAGCCGAAAGCTCGGCGAGCCAGCCGGGACTCTATCAGATTTCCCAGCGTGCAGATTTTTTCAGCGTCGTTGTGAGCATCGACACGATGAACCGACGGCCGCTCATCAACACGCGCGACGAGCCGCACGTCGACGCGAGCCGTTACCGCCGGTTTCACGTCATCATCGGCGACTCGAACATGAGCGAATGGGCCACGGCGATGAAGATCGGCACGACCGCGCTCGTGCTCGATTTGATCGAACGCGGCGCGGCGCCGCAGCTCGAAATCGCGCAGCCGGTTGATGCAAACAAATCGATCAGCCGCGATCAAACCTACGATTGGATCATCGAACTAAAGGACGGCCGCAAGATTTCCGCCATCGACGTGCAGCGAATTTATCTCCGCGCCGCGACAAAGCTGGAACGGTCGGAGGACCAGTTCAATACGACGGACGAAGATCGACAATGGGTTTTGCAGGAATGGGAAAACGTCCTCAATGATCTGGAGCGCGATCCAATGTCTGCCCGCGACCGGGTCGATTGGGCGGCAAAGAAGTTTCTGCTCGACGCGTTACAGGAGGAGGAAAAACTTTCCTGGGGCGATCCGTGGCTGCAGGCGATCGACCTCGAATATCACAATGTCGATCTTGAACGCGGCCTTTACTACGAGCTTGTCCGGCAAGGCGCGATTCGGCGCGTCGTCAGCGAGGACGATATCAAGCTGGCTATTTTCACTCCTCCGGAAACAACGCGCGCGTTTTTTCGTGGTCGCTCGGTCGCGCGCTTCAACGACGAGATCGCTTCGATCCAATGGGACGAGATCGTGTTCGCGCACAATTCACAGAGCCGCCGCGTCGCTCACGGTAAAGATTTCAACGAATTCATGGCCGCCGTGAGCGCGATCGATTGATTATTTGTAGCCGCGGCCCTGTGGGCCGCGCGGTGGCACAGCGTCGCGAATACAGACTTACGACCACGTGATCAAACGCAGCTCGTGCGTTTGCATCAGGTGAGGGTGGGTCGGCACCACACGCACGCTAAAGCCGTAGGCACCGCTTTCGGTCGCGGGCACTGAGCCGTGGTAGAGATAATTACCATTACCATCGATCTGGCTGCTTTGATCGAGCACGGTCGCGGTCGGATTGCGGATGCCGCCGTTATCGGCTTCGCCGTGATACGCTTCGACGCACACGTGTTTCGGATCGACTGCGCCAAGATGAATGCGCGCACTAATCTGCAATTGTTCGCCAACCGAAATATTTTGCCGATCAGCATTGCCGACTTGCACTTCCTGGATCCGCACCTGCGGCCAATCCTTGCGCATCCGCGCTTTCCACTGGCTCAGCTCGGTGGCGGCGGTGCAACTGTCGCGGGCAAAGTCCTCGTGTGATCGCGCAGCACGAATGTAAAGACGCTCGGTGTATTCCTTCACCATCCGGTGAGTGTTGAATGCCGGCGTGACGCTGCGGATTGATTCGCGCATCAGTTGCAGCCACGCGAGCGGGAGTTTGCCGTCCGGCTTGGCGTAGTAGAGCGGGATGATTTGGTTTTCGAGCAACTGATAAAGACTGCTCGCGTCCACTTCGTTTTGAAATTCGATCGTGCCGTTGTCGATCTCCGGCCCGATCGCCCAGCCGTTGTTGCCGTTGAAACCTTCGCGCCACCAACCATCGAGTACGCTGAGGTTGATCCCGGCGTTGGGCGCGGCTTTCATCCCGCTCGTGCCGCTCGCTTCCAGCGGACGCAACGGATGATTCAACCAAAGATCGACACCCTGGAGTAAACGGCGTGCGATGTAGCTGTCGTAGTCCTCGACAAACACGACCCGATTCTCAAAGCCGGCTTCCCGGCTGAACTTGTAAACCTCCTGAATCAGCGCCTTGCCGCCTTCGTCGCGCGGATGCGCTTTGCCGGCGAAAATAAATTGCACCGGTCGCGTCGTGTCGTGGAGCAATTTCTGCAATCGCTCCTTGTCGCTAAACAAAAGCGCGCCACGCTTGTAAGTCGCAAAGCGCCGGGCGAAACCAATCGTCAATATTTCCGGGTCGAGGATTTGATTAACGCTGCGGATCGCTTCCGGCGATTCGCCCAGGCGTTCGCGCCGGCGGCGCAGCCGTTCGCGGACGAACTCGATCAGCCGCAGCTTCAGGTGCTGGTGCGTGTCCCAAAGTTGCGCGTCCGGGATGTCCATCACGCGCCGCCAGAAATCCGGTTCGGTCAGGTTTTCCTCCCAATCGCCGAGATATTTGCGGTAGAGCGCGGAAAACTCCGGCGCCATCCAAGTCTTGGTGTGAATGCCATTGGTGATGCTGGTGATCGGCACTTCCTCCACCGGCACACCGGCCCAGACATCTTTCCAGAGGGCGCGGCTCACTTCGCCGTGCAATTTGCTCACCGCGTTCGTGTGCCGGCTTAAGCGTAGCGCGAGGATGGTCATGCTGAAGGCGTCGGCTGGATCGACACTCGCCTGACCGAAGCGGAAAAGTTCGTCGAATGGAATGCCGAGTTCCTTGGCGAACCCGCCGAAATATTTCCGCATCATCTCGCGCGAGAACGAATCGTTGCCCGCCGGCACCGGCGTGTGGGTGGTGAAAACGTTCGCCGCCGCGACCAGTTGGAGCGCAGAGTAAAAATCCAGCTTCTTCTCGACGACGTGGAGCCGGATGCGCTCGAGCGCGAGAAACGCCGAGTGGCCTTCGTTCATGTGGAACACTTCCGCTTCGATTCCGAGCGCGCTCAGCGCTTTCACTCCGCCAATACCGAGCACGATCTCCTGGCGCATCCGCATTTCCAGGTCGCCGCCATAAAGCTCGGCGGTAATGAGACGGTCCTCGGCGCTGTTTTCCGGCGTATCGGTATCGAGCAGGTAAAGCGGGACGCGCCCGACCTGCAGTTGCCAGACCTTGGCGAACACGTCGCGATCCAAAATCCGCACCGGGACGAGCAGTTTCGTGTCGCCGCGGCGCACTTCGCGGATCGGCAGATGATGAAAATTCTGGTTCAGATTAATCGCCTGCTGCACACCGTCCTTGTCGATCTCCTGCTTGAAATAACCGTGGCGATAGAGCAGACCAATCGCGACGAAGTTCAGATCGAGATCGCTCGCCGATTTGCAGTGGTCGCCCGCCAGAATGCCGAGGCCGCCAGAATAATTCGGGATCGACTCGTGAAAACCGAACTCAGCCGAGAAATAGGCGACTGGCTTTTTGATCGCGCTGCCCGCGCCGACCTTTCCGTAAGTGTCCTTGCGCCCAAGATATTTTTCGAACGCCTCGAACACCTGCTTCAGCTCGCGCACAAAAGCTTTGTCCTGTGCCAGCTCTTCCAGGCGCGCCTGCCGCGACAGCTGCAGCATCCGCACCGGATTATGGTTCGTCCGGTTCCAAAGCTCGGGGTCGAGATGCCGGAACAGCCGCCGCGCTGCCGGCTCCCACGTCCACCAAAGATTGAAACTCATCTCCCGCAGCGGCTCCAGCCCCGGCGGCAGCGTCGGCATCACATTGTAAATCTGGAACGTCGGCATGCTTGGGAATTCGAGCGGGATTTAATCAGGAAAAGCCAAAGCGGCAAGTCGATGGGGTGAATTCTCGATCTTTTACGGCTTCTCTGGTGCATAAGCCGCGCCACTCGGCATTAGCATTGACATGCAGACGCATCGGCGGGCAAAAGAAGTGACAGAGGCGAAAGCGTATGAACGAATCCGTTACTCAGATCAAAGACACGACAGCGAACCCGGCTCCGCTCGGGCTCAATTTTCACAATGCCGGGTTTTACGAATTGAACAGCATGATTTTGGCGATGGGAATTTGTTACGGCGGCATCGCCCAAATCATTGCCGGGATCATGGAATGGCGGAAGAACAACACCTTCGCCGCGACGGCGTTTATTTCTTACGGCCTGTTCTGGGAGTCGCTCGTGACGATGATCATCCTGACAAAACTCGGCTGGGGCGCGGCCTCTAATGAGAAAGCGATGGCAGCTTACCTGGCGATGTGGGGCCTGTTCACCGCGGTGATGTTTATCGGCACGCTGCGCCTGCATGTCGCCGGTCAGGTCGTTTTCGGTTCGCTGACGATTCTCTTCTTTATGCTGGCGATCGGCGATTACACCGGCGCAGGCCCCGGATTCAAACATTTCACCGGCTGGGAAGGCATCTTCTGCGGGTTCTCCGCGATCTATGCCGGCCTTGCGCAGCTGCTGAACGAACTCTATGGCAGAGTCATCCTGCCGCTCGGCCTGATCAGCAAATAATTTACTAAAGCAGGAACGCAGGAAAGAATTTCACTAGCCAGCAGATCCGCAAAACCTTCATTGCGTCGGCTTCCTGCTTTCCTGCTTTGGCGAGCTTGAGCGCGGAATCGGTTTTGCCGCCAAGCATGCGAGCGATTTCTTCCTGGCGCGCTTCGGCCGTGACCTCGTGGAGCCTGGAGTAAGTGCGGCCGCGCACGACGTCTTTGGTCACGACGAACTGCGATGAACCGGCGGCGGCGACCTGCGGCAGATGGGTGATGCAAATCACCTGGTGATCGCGCCCGAGCGTTCGCATCTTTGCACCGACGGCATGCGCGATTTCGCCGCCGACATTGGTGTCGATTTCGTCGAACACCAGCAGCGGAATCGCATCGTGCTCTGCAAGCGCGGATTTGATCGCGAGCATCAGGCGCGAGATTTCGCCGCTCGAGGCAATTGCGCGCAGCGGTTTCAACGGTTCGCCGGGATTCGGCGAGAAGAGCAGCTCGACCGAATCGAGCCCGCTCGGGCGCGGTTCGTCGAGCGCCGAAAGTTTCGCTTCGAACTCCGATTGGCGGAAGCCAAGATCGACAAGGTTGTCTCGAATCGTTGCGGAAAGTTTCGGCGCAGTTTTCATTCGCAGCTTTCGCAGCGCGAGGCGCTCCAGCTCCGCGTCGCGTCCTTCGATTTTGCGCATCCGCTCGGCGGCGCGCTCGCCAAACGCGATCACCTCGGCAATCGACCCGCCGTACTTGCGCTTCAACGTCTCGAAAAGTGAGACGCGCTGTTCCAGCGCGGCGAGCTGCGCCGGATCCAGATCCAGCTTTTCCGCGTAATCGGAAAGCGAGCGCGCGATTTCGGAAAGCTCGACTACGCTGGCGGCATGCGCCGAGGAGAGTTGCGTAACTGAATTGTCGATCTTTTCCAGCTCGCGCAAGAGTCGCTGCGTCTCGCCGAGTTGCGAAAGCACTGCGTCCTCGGCTTCGGAAAGCTTGTTCGCGACCGCGTTGGCCAGCTCGATCAATCGTTTGCTGTTGCTGGCGAGTTTGTAGCGCGTCTCGATATCTTCTTCCTCGCCGGCAATGAGATTGGCGGCGTTGATTTCGCTGATCTGATGCCGCAATAGGTCGAGCTCCTGTTCGCGCGCTGTCTCCGCCGTGTTCAATGCGGCATGTTCCGCCAGCAGTGTCTGCAATTGGCGATAATGTTTTCGATATTCCTCGCG
>QHPZ01000187.1 GCA_003219225.1 Verrucomicrobiota bacterium
TGAAACTGAACCGGTAGTTTTCGACGATTCGTTTAATTCCGGGGCGCGCGCTCCGGATCGGCAGGGATTCGGGTTTGGTCGCGCGACAAAATCGTTTCACCGGACAGGCCGGGCACTGCGGTTTCCGCGGCAGACAAACCAGGGCGCCAAGATCGAGAAGTGCGGAATTGAAATCGGCGGCGCGGCGTGCCGGCACGAGCTCGGCAGCGCGACGCCAGAGAGTTGCCGACCGATGGCGGAATCAATCCGAATCCGCAGATCAAAGAGGCGCGCGAGAACACGCGCGGTGTTCGCCTCAATTATCGGGACTGATTGGTTGAACGCGAAACTCGCGATGGCATGGGCGGTATATTCTCCGATCCCCGGTAACTGTCGGATCGCAGCGACATCGCGCGGGAATTTTCCACGATGTCGATCTTGCACGAGCCGGGCGGTGGCGGCGAGGTTGCGGGCACGCGTGTAATAGCCAAGTCCCTGCCAGGCGTGAAGGACGTCGTTCTCTTATAATAAGAGCGCACGGTAGCGACTGTTGTTTGCTGGAGCATGAACTCGGAGACGAGGACCGCGTAGGGATCGCGGGTGCGGCGCCAGGGGAGATCGCGGCCGTGATGGCGATACCAATGCTGCAATGTGCGGCGGAACTGCTGCTTCGGGGAATCCACGGATGAATCTAAATGACGAGTGCCGAATGACGAATGACGAAGGAATGCTCAAATGACGGAGCGCGAACGGGCGTTTTCGTCATTCTGACTCTGTCATTTCGTTCGTCATTCGACATTCGTGCTTCGTCATTTGCGCCGTGTTAATCTGTGGCCGGATGAATACCTACACGCACGCGCTTTCGCCCGAGCAGGTGACGAAGCTGCGTAGGTTGCTTGAGGAATTGGGCTTCGAATTTTCGCCGAAGGAGTACACCATTTTTTTTGCGCAGAAGAACAAGCTCAGCGTCGCCGTTTACGAGAAGGGTCCGAAGGTACTGGTGCAGGGCAGGGGCGTGGAGGAGTTTGTGCAATTCGAGCTGGAGCCGAAAATTCTTGGCGAAGCCAAGCTGGGTTACGAAGAAGTGCATGCGCCGGAAATGTTCGCGGCGCATTTTGGAGTGGACGAGAGCAGGAAAGGCGATTTTTTCGGACCGCTGGTGATTGCCGGAGTGTATGTCGATCCTGCGATCGCGCGCAAACTGCTGGACGCGGGGGTCGTTGACAGCAAACGGATCGGTTCGGACGAACGGATTCGCGAGCTCGCGAAGACGATTCGCAAGACGAGCGGCGGTTTGACCGAAACGGTGTTGATCGGTCCGGAGAAATACAACCAGCTCCAGGCAAAATTCGGAAACCTGAACCGGTTGCTTGGCTGGGGACATGCGCGGGTGATCGAGAATTTGCTGGCGAAAAAGCCCGATTGTCCGCGCTCGTTGTCCGACCAGTTTGCTGATAGCCGCGTCATCCAGCAGTCGCTTTTCCAGCATGGACGCAAAATCGACATCGAACAGCGCCCACGAGCGGAGGCGGATATCGCGGTGGCCGCGGCGTCCGTTTTGGCGCGGGAAGCCTTTATTGATTGGCTCGACCGCCGCAGCAAGTTGATGGGAGTAAGGTTGCCGCGCGGCGCTTCGGGCGAGGTCAAGGAGACAGCGAAAAAGCTGGTCGAAAAAGGCGATGCCGGCATCCTGCGTGAGGTTGCAAAAGTGCATTTCCGCACCGCCCACGAGGTCGCGCCGAATGAGTACCCCGCGCCGCCGACGCGCGAGTGGTCGAGGTAAGGCAAAAACGAGCGCTCTCCGGCAAGATTCCTGCTCTGAAAAGGGCAACTTTTCTGCGGAACGTGGACACTCGGCTTCTTATCCTAAACGCAGACCCGGTCTTTGAGGATCGGGCACTCACGATGATCGAAACGATGGAGGGCGTGGAGAAGCACGTCGTGCGTACACTGGCAGAAGCGGTGTCGGTGCTGATCGGCGAAAATTTCGACGCGTTTGCCGTTGAAGGCGCGACGGCGCTGGCATTGGAACAAGCGACCAACGCGCGGCAGCATTTTCCGTCATTAAAAATCACGTGCCTGCTTTCGGAACGTCCGGCCGAGGAAAGCGCGACGGCGGCCGAGCAGCAGAACATCGGACGGTTCCAATCGCGTCTATCGTGGGCTCGCAAAGTTTGTCGGCTCGCTGGATAAACGCGCCGGCACAGCGGCAGAGGGTGTTGATCCCTGCCACTCGCTCATCGGCAATTTGAATCAGTTCTCGGCCGCGGAGATTCTGCAGATGAGTTGCCTGAGCCAGAGGAGCGGACGCTTCACCTTCAAATCCAGCCGCGGCAACAGCGAGATCTATCTGCAGCACGGGTCGGTGCGTCACGCGATTTACGGATCGCTCGAAGGCGAAGCGGCGGTGGCGGAGATCTTCCGCTGGCGACAAGGCCGGTTTTATTTTGAGGAAGGTATCATCAGCCAGGTGCAAACGGTCGACCGTCCCTGGCCCCATCTCTTGATCGACAATCTGCAAAAGTTCGACGAGACCCTCGAACTGGCCGGCGGCTGATCACGCCGATGAGAGACCGCGAGCTGGAAAAGAAACTGCGCTTGCTCGAGCTGCAGCTGGAGAACTGGAAGAAGCTGCACGATCTGATGACCTACGGCCTGGATAAGGCCAAACCGATCATCTCGAGCGAGCAAGAGCGGCAGTTCACCGAGCTGCGCGCATATCTTCTGCAGGAGACCGAACACATTTTGCGCGAGCTCGGCGTGCTTGCCGACCTCTCCGGCAAGACGATGAATGTGTTGCAGCGCGGCGTTTCGATCCGCGCCGTGCGCGAGCTGCCGAATGAGGAGGTGCGCCGGCTGGAGACGGAGTGGAATGCGGTGTTCACCAAACTCGGTGTGGTGCAGGGCCAGCTCAAAGCGCGCCGGAAGAAATTGGCGGGCCAAACGATATTTGCGTATTACGCGGACCGCCTGATGCGGCGGACGGCCCCGGCCCACTAAATCGGCCGGCATGCGGCCGGAGAGCCTTTGGCAGCCAGGAGCTTAGAGGCGGCGGACTCCCGTCACAATTTTGCCGCCAATTTCAGCGCGGCAGTCGATACTTGGATGGATATGGCAAAGCTCACCAAGCGCGACATCGTCGTGTCGATCAGCAATCAAACGGGCATGGTGCAACATCAGGTGTTTGACGTCGTTCAGCGCACGCTAGATAAAATCACCGACAGTCTGGCCAACAATGTCCCAGTCGAGTTGCGTAACTTTGGCGTCTTTCAACCTCGACTGACCAAGCCGCGAGTAGGCCGAAACCCAAACCAACCGGGCAGCAGCTTCGTGATTCCGCCGCGGGCGACGGTGAAATTCAAGGCCGGCAAGATCATGCGCCAGCGCGTGGAAAAGCTCTCGCGCGAACTGAAAGAAGCCTCCGAGAGGAAGAGCAAGCAAACCGCAGAAAGCCCGAACGGCCAGGAATAGCTCGGAAAGGCTACGCCTTGGATTGGGGCTCATCGGCGAGCAGGTTTTGGATCGCTTCTTCCAGCCGCTCGAAATTGATCGGCTTGGTCAGGTGCTCCGAAAAGCCGGCGTCGCGGGCGCGGTTTACGTCGTGTTCCATACCGAAACCGGTGAGAGCGATGCCGCGCAATCCTTTGTGCTGCAGCTCGTGCATCAATTCATAACCGCTGCGGTCGGGCAAGCCGATGTCGCTGATGAGTAGATCGAAATTGTGCTTGCCGGCCTCTTTGACCGCCTGCTCGGCGGAATGAGCTAGCGTGATCTGATAGCCGCGGCGCTCGAGCATCATTTTCATCCCGAGGCAGGTGTCGTGATGATCGTCCACCACGAGTAAACGCCGCGGTATAGCTTTGCCTGCCGGTTTCCTTGCCGGCAGCGGTCGTTCGCCGTCGGTGTCATCGGTGGCGACCGCAGGCGCAGCCACAGTTTTGAGCGTGATCGCGAAAGTGGCGCCTTTGTCTTTGCCCGCGCTTTCGACGCGGATTTTGCCACCATGCGCGTCGACCATTGCTTTGGAAATGGCGAGGCCGAGACCAAGGCCGCCGAAGCGGCGAGTGATCGAGCTTTGCCCCTGCTCAAAGGCGTTAAAGACTTTGTCGATCTTTTCCGGCTCGATCCCAATGCCACTGTCCGAAATTCGGATTTCAATTTCGTCGGCAGTGGAGTTGAGCGTTTCGATAGTTATGCGGCCGTGCTCCGGGGTGAATTTGACCCCGTTCTTGATCAGGTTCCAAAAAACCTGCTGTAGTCGGGCCGGGTCACCCTGGACGTGCACGCGTTTGGCGCGGAGCTGGAAGTCAACGGTGAGATTTTTCGCGGAGATGTCCTCGCGGCAAATCTCGTAGGCGCGCTGCAAAATTTCCGGGACGCATACCACCTCGAAACTGAGCTGTAACTTGCCTTTAGCGATGCGGGTCACGTCCAGGAGATCGTCGATTAAACGCGCTTCGAGCTCGACATTGCGCCGGATCACTTCGAGCGCTTGGCGATTGAGCCGGGAATCGGGCACACCGGCCTCCAGCTCGTCGACCATCGCGATGACCGGAGTGAGCGGGTTGCGTAATTCGTGTGAGAGCTGGGCGAGGAACTGGTCCTTGGCCGCATTGGCGTCGATGAGTTCCTGGCGCAAAGCGACATCGCGTGTTTTGTCTTCGACCAGGTAAAGCACGCCCTGGATGGTCTGCTGCGGACCTTGGAGACGAAGGAGATGCGTGTTCACGAAATGCGTCATGCCCGAGCTGTCTTTGAAAGGTTGCTCGACCGCTTGGAAAGGCGCTCCGAAAGCGAGCACCTTCTCCAGAGCCTCGCGTGGCGCGATCTTGACTTCGTCGTACGCCGCTTCGTCAATGTCGCGCCCCGATGGCAACTGTCCAAAACGTCGGGCCATGTGCGCGAATGCTTCGTTCGCCTGAAGGAAACGGCGCGAGACCGGATCGACCAGGGCGATGCCACTTGGCACGTTGGCGAGAATCTTCTCACTGAACATGACCTCGCGTTCGATGCGTCGCGCCGCTTCCATCTGCCGGCGATAGAATTTGCTGCCCAGCCAGGCGAAGACAGCCGTGAGCGCGATCAACCACGCGGCCAGCAGCGTCATTCGCTCGAGCAGATCTTGCACTGGTTTGTAGGCGACGGCCTTGGGCTGTCTGACGACCGCAAACCAACCGGTGGATTCGACGGGACTAAACGAATAGAGATTACCCTGGCGCTCAAAGTGGCCGTTCTTGCTTTGGCTGATCTCTTTCATGAGGAAGCCACTTTCGGCGGATACCGCTCTGGTGCTGGGCTGAAATGTTTTCGCGAAAATGGCGGTGCCATTTTGGTCGAGCACTTCGCACAGCGACTCGTCTGCGAACTCGATACTCGCCAGCCGGCGACCCATTCGTTCCACCAGCACCGAGACGCCGAGGTAACCGAGTAATGTTTGGTCCGGCGCGCGCACCGCAGCGACGATATCTGTTGCCATGCGGTGATCGGGTTCACGCGGATGCACCGGAGAGACGTAGGCGCCTGTTCGCGAGAGTGCCGCCTCACGCCAGAGCGCGGAGCCAAAGTCGTGGCTGACCAAATCGGGGTTCGCTGGCACCGAGGCGATCAGCCGCCCCTCGGCATCGGTCAGGAACATTCCGTCGATACGCGGATGGGAAAAGAACGCTTGGTTGAGGAATTGCTGGCCGACGCCGATCGCATTCGGATCGGCAAGATTCTTGGTGACCTGCGGCAGCGTCTGGTAATACTCGATCAGAGTGGTTTTGCCGGCCAGATCATCGCCTACCAAGTGGGCAACGAGTTGCACGAACGTCTGGCGGTCGCGCAGGATTTTCGATTCCAGGGTTCTTGAGAGGATCGTGTAAGAAACAACGAGCGTCAGAATCGAGGGCACCCAGCCGGCCAACAGAATCGGGACAACGATATCGATGCGATGAAAACGCTCCGTTCGCAGTCTGGTCCACCACTCTCGCAATTGCATACCGCCGGCGCGCGAAGATAGCATATCAGCAAGCTTTTTGCCTCCTCGTCTAAAGCATTAACCGGTGTCAGTTTGTCAACTGACCCCGACTTGGCCGATCGAGAATCTCGCTGTTTAGGAGCCAGCGCCAGGCTCCCGAATCGTCGTGTTTAAATCCGCCGCTTGCGAATGAATTGCTCGAACATCGGCGAGGGTCAATCCGCCGGAGGACTGGTTCAGTTTTGCCTGAATCGCATGCACCCCGCCGCGAATTTTCTCAAACAGCGGTTCGTGCGCGAGGCTGGGCGGCAACGTCCTTAGTTCGGCCCCGAAATAATCGACCAGCTCTGGTTCGGCCAGGACCTTCGCGCGCTCGAGGGAGAAATTTGCCGCCACTGCTCCCGCGCAGATCTCCAAGCCGCGCAGCCAGCCACCGAGACTGATCAAATGGGCAATGTTTTGGTCACGCAATTCGATCAGCGCTTGCTCCACATCCTGCTGGGTAGCGATCAACTCCTGACGCACGCCCGCCCAATCGCCGCCGCGTCCGCGTTCGATCAAACTCGCGCTGTGGCGCGTCACGCGCTCGGCTACGCCCAAAGCGCGCGCCTCCCGCAGCAGGACGCGCCCGAAGTCATCCACGATATTTTTCCTTTCCGCCTCAACGACGAGGAATCCGTCGGCGATCAGCTCGCCGAAGATGAGCGCTTTTTCCTCGCGACTGCGGCCAAGACTCTCCGGCAACGGGCGGCGCAATTGCTCGAACGACAGCGGCCTGAGTTTATCCAATTGCTGAAAAATCCGAGAGATTGAAGGAGCAGTGTAAGCGTTTACGCCCAACTCTTCGCGCTCATGTGTTTCATCGCCGACGGGTTGCTCTTGCGCCGACATTGCCGCGGCCAGCGCGAATTGAACGGCCGCGAAGATCGACAATCGGCCGCCGCTCCAGCTCCACATTTTGCGCGACACGGACGCGATCATCGGCCACGGATTGCGAACCAAATCGCGCCGCGTCGTCGTGTGGTTTCGCAGAGGCAAAACTGGCATTTTTGAATTGACGGACACGGCGGAAGCGGCATGATGACGCCCTTGCTGCCCTAACTTACGGGGCCCGGCGGAAGATCCATGGAAGGAAGTCTTGGTCACGTTATCTGGACGATCTGTTACTTGAGCGTACTTGCGGGTCTTTCCGCCTACGGCGTTCATCGCTATTTCATCATCTACCTCTTTCTGAAGAACCGGAAGCGTGAAGTCGTTCCGCCGGGGCGATTTGACCCGCTGCCGAAAGTCACCATTCAGTTGCCGATCTTTAATGAGGTCTATGTCGTGGAACGCCTCCTCCGCTCGGTCAGCGAACTCGACTACCCGCAAGATCGTCTCCAGATCCAGGTACTCGACGACTCAACGGACGATACGCGTGAGCTGACCGCTGCGTGTGTGAGCGGGTTGCGCGAACGCGGCTTCGATGTGCAGCTCATCCATCGCGTCGACCGCACCGGATTCAAAGCGGGAGCTCTCGCGGTGGGCTTGGAATCGGCGGATGGCGAGTTTGTTTGCATTTTGGATGCCGATTTCGTGCCACCGTCCGATCTGCTCCGGCGCACGATCCACTTTTTCACTGATCCCAAGATCGGCATGATCCAGACGCGCTGGGGGCATCTGAACCGCGGCTATTCATTGCTCACCCGGGTGCAGGCGATGTTCTTGGATGGCCACCTGTTGCTGGAACAAACCGCGCGCAGCCGCAGTGGGCGCTTTTTCAACTTTAACGGCACAGCCGGCCTGTGGCGGAAAGCCTGTATCGAGAACTCCGGTGGCTGGCAACATGACACGCTTTGCGAAGATCTCGATCTGAGCTATCGCGCACAGCTCGCCGGCTGGCGCTTTATCTTCCTGCCGGACGTGGTGACTCCGGCCGAGCTGCCGGTGGACATGAATGGCTTCAAATCGCAACAGCATCGCTGGACGAAAGGCTCCGTCCAGACGTGCAAGAAGCTCCTGCCCACCATCTGGCGCAGCAAGTTGCCTTTCTTCATTAAACTGGAAGCGACCGGCCATTTGATGTCGAACTTTGCCTACCTGCTCCTCGCCTGTTTATGCGTGCTTCTGCATCCGTCGGTGGGCGGGCCGCAGGGCGGTTGGTTGCGAACACTCTTGATCGACCTGCCGATCTTCCTGGCTGCGTCGGTGTCGGTGGCGGTATTTTACATTTGCGCGCAACGAGTGCTGCATCCCCGGACCTGGTTAAAGGAGATTCTTTTCCTGCCTTGTTTGCTCGCGCTCGGCATCGGTCTTTCACTCAACAATGCGCGCGCGGTGCTGGAGGCGCTGATTAATCACAGATCCGATTTCACGCGCACGCCCAAGTACGGCATCGAGCGTCGGTCGCAGCCGTGGCGGGCGTGCAAATATCGGCCGCTCAAATCGGCCTGGCCGGTCGTGGAGATGATTTTTGCGATCTATTTCACATACTTCGTCTGGTTCGCGATCGTCCATAAACAATTCCTCTCGGTACCTTTCCTGCTCATGTTTCAGGGTGGCTTTCTCTATGTGTCGCTCTCCTCATTGGGCCGGTGGTGGCCGAGGTTCAGCTTCGGGGGGGCGCGCGAGACCGCCGCAGTTCCCGCGTGACAAAAACCAGATTTTCTGCTAAAACAGCGCCCATGTTCCGCCCATCTGTCATAGCTGCCAGCCTGTTTCTTACGAGCGCTCTCCACGTTTTCGCGCAAGTGGACACCGCCGATCGCGTGATTGTCAGCGTCCGCGATCAGAAGCTGATGCTCGTTCAAAACGGCGTCGCCGTTGCAACTTATCGCGTCTCGACCTCAAAGTACGGCCTGGGTGATCGTTGGGGCAGCATGGCCACGCCTCTCGGCTTCTTCCAAGTCGCACAAAAAATTGGCGATTACGCGCCGCTCGGCGCAGTTTTTCATAACCGCCGCTTCACCGGCGAGATTCTTGCGCCAAACGCCGCCGGGCGCGACCCAATCGTTACTCGCATCATCTGGTTGCGTGGGCTCGAAGCGTCGAACGCGCATGCGTTTAGCCGCTGCATTTACATTCATGGCACGCCGCAGGAAAAAATCATCGGACGTCCGGCCAGTTACGGCTGCATTCGCATGAAGTCCAATGACGTCGCCGCGCTCTACAATCAGATTCCGCTCGGCGCCTTTGTTCAAATCCTCCCGAATCGCCTGCCCAAACTTGCCAAAGGAACAATCAAGCCGCTGCCCTCGAGTGAGATGGCGACAGCTTCTGCAGTTCCCCCGGCAAAATCGTCGACAGCTCCGGAGCGAAAAGCGCGCACACCGGTGATCCTCGGGTCGATTATCCGCGGCTAAGCCGCGCACATCGTTGAGAGCCGCGCCAGCTTGACAAGGCGCTCCTGCGCCGCGACCATCCGCTCCCGTTTCTTTACCAATGGCCAACACAAGGTCTGCAGCCAAACGCGCCCGGCAGAGCACGGCGCGCTCAGTGCACAATCGCAGCGCGCGCGCGCGACTGCGCAGCCTCCACAAACGCACTCGCGCTGCTGGGAATCCAAGCGCGCCTGAAATTCACGCGCTGATTTCGGCAATCGATAAGTCCGCCAAGCGCGGCGTCATCCACCGTAACGCCGCCAATCGACGCAAGGCGCGATTAAACAAACTGCTGGGCGCGGCGAAATGACATCCATAGGCGCTTCGCTGCGCGAAGTGCGACGGTAACGTATTTGCAATCCGCCAGCCGCGCGTCCCGCAGGAACGCGGCTACAGCAAATGGCCTTTGCATCTCGCGGCGGTCAGCTAAGTTTATGCAATGATTCCCGCGCTCCTGCTCATTTTCTCGGTCGTCGCTTACCGGATTATCGCTGGTCTGTTGATCGGCTCCGGTGTCGCGTGGCTCGTTAACTTTGCGCCGCTGGCTGCGCTCGCGCTCTGCGGCGGCGCGTATTTTCCGCCGCGATTGAAATTCACCGTCCCGCTCGGCGCACTTTTCATTTCCGATCTGATTCTGAATTACCATTACGGAGCGCCGCTGGTCGCGCCCCATACGCTTTCGCGGTATTTCGCTCTTGCGCTTGTCGGCTTGATCGGGATTGCGCTGCAAACTCGCGCTTCCTTGAAAACCTTGCTGCCGGCTTCGCTGCTTGGATCGGCGATCTTCTATGTCATCACCAATGCGTTTTCGTGGCTGGGTGACCCCGGTTACGCAAAAACTTTCGCCGGCTTGATCCAAGCTCTGACCGTCGGCCTGCCGCAATACAGCGCCACGCCCACCTGGATGTTCTTCCGCAATTCCCTCCTGAGCGATCTTTTGTTTACTCTCCTGTTTGTTGTTTGCATGAGCTTCGGCACAAAGAGGGCGCGCGCGGGTGGCGAAGCAGCTGTGCCCCGCGTCGCGTGAAATTCGATGCAGCGGCTCGAGCAACGCGACGAGGTCGAGATGCTCGCGCTGATGCTCTTGATTCGGCGTTTTGAGGAACGCGCGAGCCAGCAGTATCAGGCGCAGAAGATCGGTGGCTTCTGTCATCTTTACATCGGGCAGGAAGCGGTCGTCACCGGCGCAGTCGCGGCCGTGCGTGAGGACGATTACATCATCACTGCATATCGCGATCATGCGCACGCGCTCGCGCGCGGCACCAGTGCGAACGCCTGCATGGCCGAGCTCTTTGGCAAGGCGACCGGTTGCTCGCGTGGTCTCGGCGGCTCAATGCACTTTTTCGATCGCCAAAATCACATGTACGGCGGACATGCGATCGTCGGCGCGCACGTCCCGCTCGCCGCTGGAATGGCGTTCGCCTCCAGATACCGCGGCGAAGACCGCGTGACGCTCTGCTTTTTCGGCGACGGCGCGATCAACCAGGGCTCATTTCACGAGGCGCTGAATTTAATCGCGCTCTACAACCTGCCGGTCGTGCTCATCTGCGAAAACAATCTCTTCGCCATGGGCACATCGGTGAAAAGATCGACATCTCTCAAGCAAATCGTCGATCGCGCCGAAGGCTACGACATCCCCGGTGAGATCGTCGACGGCATGAACTTTCGCGAAGTCCGCGACAAGCTCACCGAAATCGTCGGCTCGATCCGCAAAGATCCGCATCCCGCGTTTGTCGAGATCCGCACTTATCGCTATCGCGGCCATTCCATGTCCGACCCGGCAAGTTATCGAACGAAAGAGGAGCTGGAAAAATATCGACTCGACGATCCAATCACGCGTTTGCGCGCGCAGTTGACCCGCGAAGGCAAACTAACGAACGAGCAGTTCGATCAGCGCGACAAAAAAGCGAAGGAGACCGTGATCGCCTCGGTGAAATTCGCCGAGTCGAGTCCTGAGCTGCCGGTCGAAAAAGTCTACGACTACGTCTATTTCAACGGAGCTGTGGAGGCAGGGGTGTCGCCTGCAAAACGTCAGGAGAGTGCGGCCGCCGCGGCCGCCGCCACAGAATGAGAGAGATCACCTATCGCCAGGCATTGAACGAGGCGCTGGCTGAAGAATTGGAGCGCGACCCGAACGTTTTCCTAATGGGCGAGGAAGTCGCCGAATACCACGGCGCATACAAAGTCAGCGCCGGGTTACTTGAACGCTTCGGTCCCAAACGCATTATCGACACGCCGATCAGCGAGAATGGTTTTGCCGGACTCGGCATTGGCGCGGCGATGGTCGGCTTGCGGCCGATCATTGAGTTCATGACGTTTAGCTTTTCGCTCGTCGCGTTCGACCAGGTGGTCAACAACGCGCCCAACATGTTCATGATGTCGGGCGGCCAGTTCAATATCCCGATCACGTTTCGGGGACCGAACGGACCGGCGCATCAGCTCGGCGCGACGCATTCGCACGCGACCGAAAATCTTTTCGCCAGCGTGCCCGGCTTGAAAGTCTGCACGCCGGCGACGCCGCGCGACGCCAAAGGTTTGCTCAAGGCCGCGGTGCGCGACGATAACCCGGTGCTCGTGCTCGAGGCCGAGCTTCTCTACAGCTCCAAAGGAATGGTCGAACCGCCCGATGAAGAATTGCTCATCCCGCTCGGTCAGGCCGAAGTGAAACGCGAAGGCAGCGATGTCTCGATCATCTGCTACGCGCAGACGGTGCCACTCGCCCTCGCCGTCGCCGCCCAGCTCGAGGAAGAAGATATTTCCGCGGAGATTGTCGATCTTCGCTCGATCAAACCCCTCGATGAGCAGGCGGTCTTCAATTCCATCGCCAAAACGCATCGCGCCGTGATCGTCGAGCAAGACCGCGCGTTCTGTGGCGTCGGCGCGGAAATCTGTTACCGCATCCAGAAAAACATTTTCGATGCGCTCGACGCCCCGATCCTGCGCGTTTCTCAAGAAGATGTCCCCATCCCTTACAACGAGCGCCTTGAGAAATTCGTGTTGCCTAATGCGGACAAGTTAATGGCCGGGGTAAAAAAGGTCTGCTACGCATGAGCAGGGTTAAAAAAGTTACAAACGTTACAAGGTTAAAAAGGCAATCCATTGTAACGTTGTAACTCTTTTAACGCTTGTAACTTTCCCGATGCCCGAGATTCAAATGCCCAAACTCAGCGACACGATGACGGAGGGCACTCTCGTCACGTGGAAGAAAAAAAAAGGCGACAAAGTTTCGGCGGGCGAGGTGTTGGCTGAGATCGAGACCGACAAGGCAACAATGGAATGGGAATCGCCTGAGGACGGCACGTTGACTGAAATTTATGTCGAAGAAGGCGGCAAGGTGAATGTCGGCGACAAGATCGCATTCATCGGCGGAGAAGGCGAAGAGCCGCCGAAGAAAGAAGAACCGCCGAAAAAAGAGGAAAAGGCGGAAGCAAAAGACCGCCGCAGAAAAAGGAGGCTGTAGAGGCAGGCGTGTCGCCTGCTCAAGAGCGGCCGACACGGCCGCCGCTACAGAAACCGGAGGAAGAAGCGCGTGTGAAAGCGTCGCCGGTCGCGCGCCGCGTTGCCGCTGAGCTCGGTGTCGATCTTGCCGTCGTCAAAGGAACCGGACCCGAGGGCCGCGTCACCGAAACCGACGTGCGCGCCGCCGCAAAATCTGTAGCCGCCCCGAAAGCTTTCGGGGCTGACCGCGGAGCGGCAAAGACTGTTCCTTCAATTAAACCTGGCGAAGGCGCGCGCATTCAACTTTCTGGAATGCGCAAGGGTATCGCAGAGCGCCTCGTGCAGAGCCTCGGCCCGATTCCGCATTTTTATCTCACGATCGAAATTGATGCCGGGCCGCTCATGAAAGCGCGCGAAGAATTGAAATCGGCGGGCGAAGGCGCCGACGCTGCCAAGATCACGGTCAACGATTTCGTTCTCAAAGCGGCCGTGCAGGCGGCGGTCAAAGTGCCGCGGGTAAACGCCTCATTCGACGGCGACGCCTTCGTTCAATACGCCGATGTCGATCTTGGCATCGCCGTGGCAATCGAAGACGGCTTGCTCACGCCGGTAATCCGCGCCGCACAAAACAAATCGCTCCGCGAGATCAGCGAGCAAGTGAAAGACCTCGCCCATCGCGCCCGCAACAAACGGATGAAGCCGGAAGAATTTCAGGGTGGCAGCTTCACTGTTTCAAACCTCGGCGGAATGGGCATCGACAGTTTCTCTGCCGTGATCAATCCGCCACAGGGCTTCATTCTCGCCGTCGGGAAAGTTACCAAAGTCCCGGTGATCGATGATTGCGATCAAATCGTCGTCGGCCACCGCATGTCGATCACCATGAGCTGCGACCACCGCGTGATCGACGGCGCCCTCGGCGCCGAGTACCTCAAAGAACTCCGTCACCTCCTCGAAAATCCCGCGCTGCTTTTGGTCTAACTCTGTAGCCGCTTCGCTGTGCGAAGCGCGCCGCGCAACGTGAATGGCTCGGAGACATTTCGTCGCTCACAGGGCGACGGCTACAATCTTCTCGCTTCCCAGGCCATGAATTCGTCGAGCGTTTGCTTCGTTTTCGCGACGGCGATTCCCAACACGAACGCATCATCGGGAAAACCGAGCCCCGGGACCCAATCGGGAATGAAATCGAATGGGTTCACGATGTAGATGAGTGCGGCAACGATGACGATGAGCGTGGTCGCCGGAACGCGGCGATAATCTCCGCGCGCGTAGGCGCGCACGAGACGAAGCATTGCCTGGAGATATGCCCACGTCTCCTCGAACGCTTCTTTCGGCAATGCGGTGGCTTTTTCCGCCGCTTCCTGCGCGAGCGCGTGCAGCCGCGCGGGGCTCGTGACATACGAACGTGCGCTCTTTACCGCTTGCGCGAATTCCGATTCCACTCGCGCCTGCAATGATGCATCGCGCTTCTTTCGCGGGCGCGCGGCGGCTTTGCGTTTGCGCGGCGCTTTTGTTGTCTTCGCCTTCGGCACGATTGCGATCAAAGCAGATCGAGTTGCGCGGGAGAAGCCGATTCGTGGCCGAGCGCCACCGGGCTGAAGCCGCTGTGTTAATGAGACGCTATGGCTTTGTCGCGAGCACGAGCGGTGACGGGCCGGGTGCCTGGAGTTTGCGAACCTTTTTGAACCCGGCGTCTTCGAGCCAGCTTTTGATCTCGTTGAAGCTGAAAGTGTCGCCCTTCTCCGTGTTCACGAGCATTTGCACGGCGAACATGAGGGAATGCACCGGCTCGGTGCGCTCGTCGTTCACCAGCCATTCAGCGATCGCGATGGTGCCGCCGACTTTAAGCGCGCGAAAAGTTTTCTTCAGCAATGGCCGGCTGCGCTCTTCGCCTTCGCTGTGCAGGATGTGACCGAGAATGGCGAGGTCGTAGCCGTTTCCGAAATTCGCTTCCAACAAATCGCCCTCGACGTAATTGAACCGATCAGCGACGCCGAATTTCTGCGTGAACCTTTTGGTTGTCGGAATCATTCCCGCCCAGTCGAGTGCAGTCACGCGGACGCGCGGCGATTTTTGAGTGAGCGCGATTCCCCAAATGCCGGAGCCGGCGGCGAGATCAAGCACGCGAACTTCCTGTTTGGCTCTGGCCAGCTTCAAATGCTCGCCAAGTTTTTGTGCGCCCGGGTAGCTCATCGGGATAATGTTCTCGACGAGCTGGCTGAAAAATTCTGTTCCTTCGGTTTCCTGATTCACGGCTTTGAGCGGTTGGCCGTTGCGCACGATGTCGGTGAGCGGCAGCCATTTTGAGGCGAGGTGCGGCACGATTGTTCCGAAAAGTCCGGTCAGGCTGCCGGGTTTGTTGCTCACGAGAAAGGCGGCGCTTTCGGGTGTCAGCGAATATTTGTTCTGTCCGTCCTTCTTCAGAAGTTTCAGGCCGATTAGCGCGTTCATGATTGCGCGCAGTCCGCGTCGCGACGCGCCTGTCTCTTTCGAGACCTGCTCGATCGTTTTCGGGCCGCTTTCCAGCGAATCGAACACCTTGTTGTTTACGGCCGCGGCGATGATGAGCGGCGGCGCGTACGCAAAACCGAGCTCCTGCAAACGTTCTGGTGTGACCTGCTTCTTTCGACGAGTTTTTGTTGCCATATTTCTCTTGGTTTTTTGAGTTGTAAGATCGACAAATAGCCGGCGCGCGGTCGCAGGCAAATCGGATGACAAACGATTCATCGAACGGAAAACCGCTGCGAACGATCTCGTTCGTGATTCACGCGACGCGCGGCGTGGTCCGCGATCAGGTCGTGCGGCGCAAAACGATGTTCGCCCTGCTCGTGGTTGCGCTCCTACTTTTGTTTTCCGGCTCGACGTTTTTGCAAGGCGTCATCAACCCGCGCGCACACCCGTTCTGGTTCGTCTTGTTTTGGCTCGTTTGTGCCTGGCTCACCATCACGGCGATGCTGCTGGCGATCTTTGATCTGCTCATCGTCCGCCTGGCAGGGCGCCGGGCCAAGCGACAGTTGCGCGAGAGATTAGAAGAGACGTCCAACTCTAATCAATGATCGGCCGCAGCACCGGAGGGGCGGGCTCTGTCCCGTCCCAAATATTTGGGACGACACGGAGGTCGTCGCTCCAATGAAGAACGGTTGGAAGAAACGGGAGCAAATGGAAGCGACCGAGCACGTGATGCTCGCGCCGTATGCGCAGAAATCGGGCGAGTCGCGCGGGCGCAAATATCCCGAGCCAAGCCATGCGTATCGGACCGAATTTTTCTCAACGGCACCGGCGACCATTTGCGCACGCGGCTGACTCATTCAATCGAGGTCGCCTCGATCAGCCGGACCATCGCGCGCGCATTGTCAGTCAACGAAGATCTCGCCGAGGCGATCGCGCTCGCGCACGATCTCGGCCACACGCCGTTTGGTCATTCCGGCGAGGAGGTGCTGGCCGAATGCATGCGCGACCACGGCGGGTTCGAACACAACCGGCAAAGCCTGCGCGTGGTCGAATTGCTGGAAAACGCCTATCCGAACTTCCCGGGGCTGAACCTGACCTTTGAAGTGCGCGAAGGCTTGCGAAAGCACGACATCGTGCCGTCGCTCGAAGCGCAGATCGCCGACTTAGCCGACGAGATCACCTACTACAGCCATGATCTCGACGACGCGGTCGATTTCCAGATTCTGACTGCTGCGCAATTGGACGAAAACGAGGTCTGGCAACGCAGCCAGCGCACCGTACTGGCGCGCTACCCCCAGGCGCGCGAGCCCGAACTGCACAAATTGATCATTCGCGACATCATCGACGCGCAGGTGCAACACGATCGCCAATACCGGCGTAGAGAACATCGAGGACGTACGCAAACAGCCGGAGCCGCTCGTTCGCTACAGCGACAAATTGATGAGCGCGAATCGCGCGCTGCGCGAATTTCTTTACGCCAACGTCTACTATCATCCGCGTGTCGCTGAGGTGAACCGGCGCGCGTGCGAGATGCTGCGCAGGGTGTTCGATCATTATATTGTCGATCCAACGCAACTGGGCGCGGGTGCGACCAAACGCATCGAGCAGGAAGGCCTGCATCGCACGGTCTGCGATTACGTCGCCGGAATGACCGACAGGTATTTGATGGAAGAACACGCGCGCATCAGTGGTAGGTAGGGGCGGTTCAACGAACCGCCCGCCTCCATGTGTGATATTCGTCGCTGAGCGGGCGATTGAGGTCAATCGACCCTGACCTCACATCGCTGCCGCGTGTCCGCGTCCAACGAGAACGAGTGGATCTAAAAACCTCGAGGGAGACTAACCTAACGCGGCTAGTCTGGCCCGGACCAAATCCTTCACTAATTTTCTATCGACTTTCCAATCGACCGGGAACTGAAAGCAGTTCGCCTTCACGACAAACTTCGCGCACGAATCACCAACCAAATCTTCCGCGCGATCAATAGCGCGACCAGACTCAGGATAGCCGTCCCATATCCAGACAGATAAATAGAAGCGAGCCATAGCGCGACGCTAATGATGGCGAAGTTTGCTCCTGCATACATCCAAAATCCCGAAAGGATAAGGACAGGAATGGAGACAAACCGAACCACGGGGCGTAGTTTGGAAGTTCTGCAAACGGACTATAAACGTAACCGATTATCGGAATAGCAAAGATGAGATGAATCGAGCGAAGAATCGCGCGTTTGGTGGCATTACTCATGATTGGTTTGTAAAACTATTTTAGCGGCGAAACCAAGCCCACTTCAATTCTTCGGTCAGAGATTGAAAACATCAGGGGCGTCGTTTTCCGGCCGCAAGCATTACGCAGGCTTTCTCGATCCGGCGTTTATGTGCCTTCCGTTGTTGTTTGGCTGAGTCCATCCAACTAATTAAGTCCCTGCGCTCGATCGGCGTGAGATCGCTCCACTGAGCCTTCGCCTTCGGGGTAGCGGCGAGGGCTGTGTAAAGGTTAAATGACACTATTGAATAGCAGCAAGGGCGTCGCTTTCCGGCGGCAAGCATCGAGCAGGCTTTCTCGATCCGGCGTCTACGTGTCTCCGGTTGTTTGGCCGAGTCTATCCAACTAATAAAGTCCCGGCGCGCGATCGGCGTGAGATCGCTCCACTTAGCCTTCGCCTTCGGCGCAGTCGCGAGGGCTTTGCGAAGATCCGTCGGCACTCTGGCCTCCGATTCTTCTCCAGCGCGCTTAGGATTCGTTTTGTTCATTTATTGATACCTTTAAAGTGGGCTTATGTTTTGATTGTTCAGTTGAGCCCAACTAACAGAACTGCGGCAAGGTTCGGCACGTAAAAAAGAAGGAGTCAATCCTAGCGTGGATCTACACCAAAGTGATCCGAGTAGTGCTGCATAAGCTCCAACATATCGCCGCCACCTGCGCCGATGTCCTCGAAAACGCAGGCGCTGATTGAGGGAGGGTTCTTCGAGAATGCGCTGACGGCGCAACGCGTCGTTGACAAATGTCGAAGCGACGAGATCGGCGAGCATTTCGAGATCGTTGAGTTGCGAAAGATAGCGATCGACTTTGGCCGGAAGCCGGCGGCCGTCGCGTTTTAGCTTTTTGTAAAGCTCGAGCACTTTTTCGCCGAGCGCTTCGGTCTGAACCGTCGTCGCGTCGCGCGACTCTACGATGTCGATCCTGGCGACGGGGAACGGCGATTCTTGCTCGAAACTGGCGAAGCGGACACGCTGCAAACCCTGCAGGATCAAATTCGACGTCCCGTCGCCGCGGCCGACGCAGGCGCGAATCAGCCCGATGGTGGCGAGGTGGAAAAAATCTTCCGGCTCCTGCCAGTCCGCACAGCTCGGCTTGACCAGTGTGACGCAAAACATGCGCTGGTGCTGGAGCGCGTGATTGAGCATTTCGCGGTAGCGCGGCTCGAAAATGTAGAGCGGGAGCAAGGCATGCGGGAAGAGCACCGCGCCGGGCAGAGGCATGACCGGCACTGCGTCAGGCAAAACTACGGACCCGTCCTTCACAATTTTTCCGCCCCTGGCTGCACTTTGAATCCAGCCGCGGCGGAACGCAACCGGCGCGCCCGCCCGTCTTCATCGATGCCGTTGGCGGCTGAAATTTCGTTTACACAGATCGCGCGGCCTATGCTCATGAAACGTTTCCCGAACTTCGCGACTACATCGCGAAAAACTACCGTTTCGTGCGCGAGGTCATCAGCACCCGCATCTATGTGCGCAAAGACCGACTACCTCTCTCTGCGGGTGTTGAACGCACGCAAAGCCGCCCGCAATCGCCCGATTGAGACTTGTCCCTGCACGCGCGAGCGGCCGATTGAGGCGTAAACCAGAGCGGAGCCGCGCCGGGCAAGCTCGAGGCGCGCGACGCGGCCGAATGTGCCGAGACCCATCGCGCTGATGGGAAGATCGACAGATGGTTGATCGAAAAATTCCAGGAGGCGCTCGAGCTCGTCGCGTGTGTGCGTGCGGGTCGCGACCTTGAACATATCGGCTCCGGCCGCCGCGGCGGCGCGCGCTTTCGCGCGCAAGGTCGCGAGGCTGGGAGTCGTGTTGAAGTCATGGAAGGAAATGATGACACCGGCTTTTTTGCGGCGCGCTTGTCGCAGAACTGAGCCCAATTGCTCGAGCGATCGCAGTTCGATGTCGATATAAGCAGCGCAGTCGAGAAAGCGCTGCAGTAGAGCCGCGCGCTGTGTGGCACTCAGACGCTTAAAGCCGCCTTCGCGCGGGTGACGTGCCGTCATGATCAGCGGAACGTTGAGAGAGCGAGCCAGGGGTTCGAGTTCGTCGAGAATCGGCGCGAGCGCGTCGAGCCGAAGCTCAAAGAAATCCGGTGGCAGCCGGAGTTGTTTGGCGCGGAGCAAATCGCGGCGGGAAAGGATCACGGCCACGATGCTCGGGCGGGTACTATATATATAGGGGGGCGGCAATTGGGCCAAGATCGACAATTACTTTGAGTGCGGCCGGCGCGGAAGCATGCGCTCGACGTATTTGGCAAGCAGATCGAATTCAACGTTCACCAAGTCGCCCGCTGTTGCACCGTCGAGGTTCGTGTGGCGCTTAGTGTCAGGAATGATCCAGACAACCAATCTTTTCGATAGCACTTCGGCAATGGTCAGGCTGATGCCCTCGATCGCGATCGAGCCTTTTTCGATCACGTAGTGACTAAAGCGCGCCGGCAGTTCAATCTCGAGGCGATGGTCGGCGCCGCGTTTTTCAAAACTGCGGATTCGCGCGACACAGTCGATGTGGCCCTGAACGAAATGCCCGCCGAGCCGGTCACCAACACGCAGCGCGCGCTCGAGATTAACGCAATCGCCGCGGCGCAACAGTCTTAGATTTGTGCGGTCGAGCGTTTCCTGAAGCAAGTCGAAGCTGATTCGGTCATGCGCGCGGGAAGTGGCGGTGAGACAGCATCCGTTCACCGCCACGCTTTCACCCACGCGAATGCTTTTGCCGACGCGCGGGGCGCTGATCTGCAGGCGTGCGCCACGGCGGCCGGTAACGCGGCCGACTTCTTCGATGAGACCGGTGAACATCGTTGCGTATTCCTAACGCTTCGCAACGAGCCAGCCAACCAGCAGAAGCGCCGGCAGGAGAATGGGCAGGGAAAACTTCAAAATAAATCCGACGAAACTCGGGGTGTGCATTTTGTGCTGCTCGGCGATCGATTTAACCATGAAGTTGGGACTGTTGCCGATGTAGGTGAGCGCGCCGAACAAGACTGCGCCCATGGAAATGGCGGCCAGCTCGGCGTTGCTGCTGGAAGCGAATTGCTGCACCGCGTCGGCGTCTTCAATGCTGAGGCGGCCGCGACCGAGAGCATTAGCGAAAAAAGTGAGATAGGTCGGGGCGTTGTCGAGAACGGCAGACAAAGTTCCGGTGATCCAGTAGAACTGTGCCGGAGTGTCGATCGCCAGTTCGCGCGCATGAAGCTGCATGTAGTCGAGCACTGGCACCATGGTGAGAAAGATTCCGAGAAAGAGCCAGCCGACTTCTCGCAGCGGAGTAAATGAAAACTCATTCGCCGCGTGCACTTGTTTCGGAGTGGCAATGTAAGATACGACGGCCGCGCCGAGCATGATCAGTTCGCGAACGAAAAGGGGACCATCGATGAAAACGGCGGCAAGGACCACCGCCGCCAAGAAAATGTTGCCCGATCCCTCAATGTCGATCTTGCGCGAGGCGGTTTCGGTCTTGCGCACCGGCCGCGGCGCGCGCCGGAAACTGTGTCGATCGATGAAGTAAAACAACACAAGCAAAGCAATTGTCGCCAGCGACCACGGCAGCCAGCAGTTGCGCAGCGTCCAGGTAAACGGCACGCCTTTGAGATAGCCGAGGAAAAGTGGCGGGCCCATCGGCGTGAGGCCGCCGCCAATGTTGCTGACCAGGAAAATGAAAAACGCGGTGTGCAAACCGCTGTAGCGATATTTGTTCGCGCGCAGCCATGGCCGGATGAAAAGCATCGAGGCGCCGGTGGTGCCGAGGAAGGCCCCGGCAATGGTGGCGAGAAACAAAAACATGCAATTGAACACCGGCGTCGCTTCGCCGCGGATCTGCACGTGAATGCCACCGGCAATAACGAAGAGCGAACCGACCAACGCCATGAACCGAATGTAATCGGCAAGCTCATGCAGGATTGGCTGCGGCTGGCGCAGGGCGAAGAAATAGTAGGTCGCCGTCAGGCAAGCGAGGATCAGCGCGATGAGATGGTAGTAACGTTCCCAATGCTGTTGCAAAACAACAGGCAGAAACGCGATGCAGAGCAGGAGCAGCACGAATGGCAGCATGCTGAGCCGCGTCGGCTCGACTTCCGATACGGCGGCGGCGAGAAACAAGTTGTTCAT
>QHPZ01000030.1:0-6562 GCA_003219225.1 Verrucomicrobiota bacterium
GAGCAATGCGCGCAGTTTCATGAAGCGATGCCCGGCGCTGCGCGAATCGAAAGTGTTAAAAGCGATGCGGTAGCGTTTGTCTCGTTCCAGGGCTTGGCCACTGCGCAAATGTATCGAGGTAACGCGCCGATTTTGGCCGCTGCCTTCGGTTGCAATATCAAGGCCGAGCAGGTTGCGCCGTTCATGGCTGGCGAACGTTTCTTCCATCACGGCTTTGATTTCCTCCGGCAGAAGTTCCGCGGTGACGAGATAGTTTTCGAAGGGAAGAATTCTCCAGATGTCGTCCACGGTTTTGGGACCGGCGGTGAAGTTGTTCTTCTCGTCGAACAGCCCATGCATGACGCCATCGACGCCGACGCCTCGCGCGCGCAGCGATTCCGTGATGGCCGTGCCGATCAATTGCTCGATTTCACTCGCTTCGCCTGGATGACCATGCACGTGCAACGTTTCGGCCACCTCGCCGATCGGCTCCGCGAGTGCCGCGTGCGACGCATCGAGCTGCGGTTTTGCGCGCGAGAACACGGTGTGATCGAGACCCAGAGCTTTGTCCATCAATTCACAGCTCGCGTGGCGACTGAGCAACTTCTTTGAACTGCGGTCAAAGATCAGATCAACACGCCCGACGTGAATGCCAAAATGATCGGCCTGCGTGAGCAAGACGCCGTTCACGATGCGGCTGGGAACTGGCTGATGGGTGTGACCGGCGATAAAAGCGGCCACCTCGGAGAATTCGGAAGTTAGGACGGTGACATTGTTCGCGAAATCATCGCCGCCGGTGCGCGGCTTCAATCCCATGTGACCGCTCAACACGATCGCATCCGCGCGTTCGCTTTTTACCCACGCGATTACGCGCCGCACCGGCTCGACCGGATAGTGGAAATCAAACCCGCGGGTAAACTCCGGCCGAAACCAGAACGGCATCCCCGGCGTGGTCACGCCGATGATTGCGATTTTGATGCCAGCGATTTCCTTCAGGATGTAGGGGCGGATCTTGGCAAACGGGTGTCTCGCATCGCGATATTCGCCGGCAGTCGCGCCTTCGATCTCCATGTTTGCCGCCAGCACCGGCATTGCCGATCTTGCCACCGCGTTGGTGAACACCTCAACGCCCCAGTCGAACTCGTGATTGCCAATAATCCACGCGTCGTATTTCAGGTGATTGAACAAATCGATCATGAGCTCGCCCTTGGTGCGTAGCCCCACGTCGGTCCCTTGATAAACGTCACCCACGTCGATTAGGAGCGAGTTCGGATTCTCCCGCCGCCACTTCCGGATTTGCGTCACACATCGCGCCAATCCGCCGAGATCAGGGTTCCCGGCGTAGTCGCTCGTCGGCAAAATGTGCCCGTGCAAATCCGTCGTGTGCAGGAGCGAAATCGTGACCGTGTTTTCATTCAGCGCTCCAGCCGCTCGCGCCAACGACGGCATCGAGCAAACAAGACCTGCCTGCCCAAGCGTCCGTAGAAATTCCCTGCGGCTGCAGGACTTCACACTCGCCGGAATATCAAAGATTGCGCAGCCCGACAATTTCGTTTCGATTTCATGACGCCCCATGCAACTCGAGGGTATTGATCACGTCGCGCTCGCGGTCAGCGACGTCGACCGCGCCGCGCAATGGTACATCGACGTCCTCGGCTTCGAGCGCCGTTACACAGATATGTGGGACGATGTTCCGACGTTTATCGGCAAAGGCACAACCGCCGTCGCGCTTTTTCCGGCGCGTTCCGGTGCGAGATCAACCTCTAGGTCCGAGATGCCAATCCGAATGCTCCACCTCGCCTTTCGCGCCGATCGCAAAAACTTTCTCGCTGCCCAGGAAGAACTAAACCGCCGCGGCATCGATTTCGAATTCCAAGACCACGAAATTTCTCACTCAATCTACTTCCGCGACCCCGACGGTCACCAACTCGAGATCACGACTTACGAAATTCGGTGGGGCGACGCTCCCGCGGATCCGTGAAATCAATTCGTCGGATCGACAGAGTCTCGCCCCACCGACCTGTGCTTACGCGACGCGGCCGCAGCAGTTTTTGAATTTTTTGCCGCTGCCGCAGGGGCAGGGTTCGTTGCGGCCGACCTTCGGGATGGAGCGCCGCACGGGCAGGTCGATTGCCACTTCGCCGTCGCCATCATCGCCGACACCGGCCATTGCCATGGCGGGCTGCGGCTGACGCGCGCGCGCGGCTGGCGCATCAGCCCCGGCGGGCGGCGCGTGTTCGCGCAGGAGAAACTGCGGGAGCGTGGCGAGGAAGTTTTCGAACGCCTGAAGGTTTGAAGTGCTCCGGAAAAGATTGTGCAGCACTTCGTTCTTAATGTTCGCCATCAGCTCGACGAACATGTCGTAGGCTTCGGTTTTGTATTCGATGAGCGGGTCCTTTTGCGCGTAACCGCGGAGATATACGCCTTCGCGCAGCGCGTCCATGGCGTAGAGATGCTCCTGCCAGAGGCGATCGATCGCGTTCAGGATGATGTAACGCTCGAGACTCTTGACTGCACTCGGTTCTTCGTGACTCGATTTGCGTTCGTACGCGTCCTTGATTTTCCCAATCAGGAACTGTGCGTTTTCTTCGACTGTCCGCGTTTCAAACTGCCCTTTCTCCTTCGTTAAGCCGAGCGGGAAGGTCGTGTTCACCCAATGGATGATGCCGCCGTAGTTCGGTTCATCGACTTCCAGATATTCTTTAACTTTACTCGGCACAGCTTCATCGATCACCTCGTAGATAAGTATGCGCGGCTCTTCTGAATCGATGACTTCATTGCGATAGGTGTAAACCACCTCGCGCTGCATGTTCATCACGTCGTCGAAATCGAGTGTGCGCTTACGTTTGCGAATTAGATAATTGCGCTGCTCGACGCGTTTCTGCGCCGTCTCGACCGATTTATTTAACCAGCGGTGCTCGAGCTCCTGACCTTCTTCGAGTCCGAAGCGCTCCATGATCTTGGTCATCCGATCAGCCGCGCCGAAGTTGCGCATCAGATCGTCTTCGAAGCTGACGTAGAATCGGGAGGAGCCCGGGTCACCCTGGCGCGCGCATCGACCGCGTAATTGTCGATCTATCCGGCGCGCTTCATGACGCTCGGTCCCGATGACATGCAGGCCGCCCGAGTCCGGCACGCCCTGTCCGAGTTTAATGTCGGTGCCGCGGCCGGCGATGTTGGTTGAAATCGTGACCGTGCCCGGTTGACCGGCGCGCGCCACGATCTCAGCCTCCTGCATGTGGAACTTCGCGTTCAACACGTTGTGCGGAATTTTTTCGCGCTTCAGCATTCGACTCAGCAACTCCGAAGCCTCGACGCTCACGGTGCCAACGAGGACCGGCTGCTGTCTCACGTGGCAATCTCTGATCTCGTTGATGACCGAATTGTATTTTTCGCGACGGGTTTTGTAGATCCGGTCATTTGCATCCTTGCGCGCGACCCGTCGATTCGTCGGGATGACGTTGACGTCGAGTTTGTAGATGTCGTGGAACTCGGCCGCCTCGGTCTCGGCCGTGCCAGTCATGCCGGCGAGCTTTTGATAGAGCCGGAAATAATTTTGGATCGTGATCGTGGCGAGCGTTTGGGTTTCGCGATCGATCTGCACCCCTTCCTTGGCCTCGACCGCCTGATGCAGCCCATCGCTCCAACGCCGGCCCGGCATTTTACGCCCGGTGAATTCGTCGACAATGACGACCTTGTTGTCCTCGAGCACGTACTGCACGTCTTTCTCAAACAAGCAGTACGCCTTCAACAGTTGCGAGATGTTATGGATGCGCTCGGCCTGCGCGTCGCAATGCTGCTGGCGCTCGGCCTTCTTCTTGTCCTTCTCTTCATCGGGCAAAGTCGGATCGAGATCGATCTCGGTGAATTCGTTGATTAGATCCGGCAACACGAAGGCATTCGGATCGTCGGGGTTGAGGAACGTGCGGCCCTGCTCGGAGAGATCGGCCTCGTTCGATTTCTCGTCGATGGTGAAAAACATTTCTTCTTTGAGCCGGAAGAGTTCTTCCCTGCGCGTGTCCTGATAAAACGACAGCTCGGCTTTATCGATCGCACGACGTTTGTCCGGGTCCTCCATCATCCGCAACAGCTGTTTGTTGCGCGGCTGGCCGAGTTTCACCTTGAACATGAGGCGTCCGCCGATTTCGATGTCGCCCTCCTCGAACTTTGCGGCGGCTTCACTCGCGAGTCGGTTACAAAGCATGTTCTGTTTGCGCACGAGCTGTTCGATGAGCGGCTTCCATTTGTCATATTGATGGGTCGAGATCGTCGTCGGTCCGCTGATGATGAGCGGCGTGCGCGCCTCGTCGATCAGGATCGAATCGACTTCATCGACAATCGCATAGTGATAACCGCGCTGGACCTGTTGCTCGCGCGTGGTGGCCATGCCGTTGTCGCGCAGGTAATCGAACCCGAACTCGCTGTTCGTCCCGTAGAAGCTGTAGAGCGCCCCCATCCACTCGGCGTCACGCCGAGCAAGATAGTCGTTCACGGTGACAAGGTGAGCGCCGCGACCGGTAAGCGCGTTCAGATAGAGCGGCAATGTGGCGACCAGAGTCTTGCCTTCGCCGGTCGCCATCTCCGCGATGCGCCCACGATGCAAGACCACGCCGCCGAGCAATTGCACATCGAAGTGCACCATGTCCCAGACCATCGGCTGATCGCAGACCGTGAAGCTATGATGTCGATCTTTCAGCCGGCGCGCGACGTTCTTCACCACCGCAAATGCTTCGGGTAAAATTTCATCGAGCCGTTTCCACTGATCCTCAAGCTCCGGGATTTTCGCGAGCTCCTCCTTCCACGCGATCGTCTTCGCTCGCAACGCATCGTCCGAGAGCGACTTGAGGTCGTCGTCGAACTGGTTGATCTGGCGCACGATCGGCGCCAGCCGCCGCAGCTCGCGCTGGTTCTTCGAGCCTAAAATTTTCTTTAAAATCCAAGCAACCATGTGGCGCTTAATATCGCCGAGATTCCTGGTCTGTCATCCCGGCGCTCTTGTCATTTCGAGCGAAGTCGAGAAATCTCTTGCTGTTGAACTCCGACTTTTGCAGCTAACCTGCGCGGCATGAAGAAAATCATCTCCACGAGCGAGGCGCCCGCCGCGGTAGGGCCCTATTCGCAGGCGGTACGCGTTGGATCGACCATCTACTTCGCCGGCCAAATCCCGCTCGACCCGAAGACGGGACAGATCGTTTCCGGGGGCATCGATGTGCAAAGTCGGCGCGTTCTCGACAATATCGCCGCAGTCTTAGGAGCGGAAGGACTGAGCTTCGACAATATCGTTAAGACAACGATTTTCCTGACTGATCTCGCCGATTTCCAAACCGTTAACGAAATTTACGCCGACTATTTCACGCAAGCGCCGCCGGCGCGCTCGACGGTGCAGGTTCCCGCCCTCCCCAAGGGTGCTCGCATCGAAATCGAAGTGATCGCCGTAGCCGGCGATGGCGAAGAAACTGTCGCCGATACTTCCGGCTAAGATCGACAATTTCTGTAGCGCCCCGAAAGCGTTCGGGGTCGCTCGAATCCAAAAAATTTGCGACGCTCACAGAGCGCCGCTACAAAGAAGCGCATGAGCGAAGATCTTCTCGCGCTGTTTCGCAAAACCGGCGCGCTGCTCGACGGGCATTTCGTTTTGCGCTCCGGCTTGCACAGCCGCCAATATTTTCAATGCGCCATTTTACTTTCGCACACTGATATCGCCGAGCGCGTTTGCAGTATGCTCGCCGACAAATTGCGCCAATTCGAGTGCGACTCCGTCATCTCCCCCGCCCTTGGCGGCATCATCGTCGGTCAGGAAGTGGCGCGGGCACTGGGCAAACGCCATATTTTCGTCGAGAAAGAGAACGGCAAACTCGCTCTACGCCGCGGGTTCAAGATTGACAATGGCGAGAGATTTGTCGTCGCGGAAGACGTCATCACGCGCGGCGGTCGGGTGCAGGAGACGGTCGACATCGTCCGTGCACACGGCGGCGTGGCGACTGCCGTCGGTCTAATTGTCGATCGAAGCGGAAAACCAAAGCCGAACTTCGGTTGCCCGTTCGTTAGTCTCGTCGAGATGGAGGTCGAAAACTTCGAGCCCGACAAGTTGCCTCCCGATCTGGCCAAAATTCCAGCGGTCAAACCCGGCAGCAAATGAGCGCGCCTGAATCAGCGGCCGCGGCGACGGTTCGACCGGAAGAACACGGCCGGAGCACGGGCTTTTATCGTTCTTCAGTCGGCAAAAAGATGATCGTCGCGATTACGGGGATCATTCTGATCCTCTTCGTCGTCGGTCATTTGTTAGGCAACCTGCAGATCTTCCTCGGCCCGGATTGGATCAACGGCTACTCGCGGCATCTGCGCGATCTCGGCCCGTTGCTGTGGCTGATCCGAATTTTTCTCCTCGTTACGGTAGTCGTTCACATTTACGTCACGATCCACCTCGCGATCGATAATCGACGCGCCCGACCCGAGCGGTATCGCGAGCGCGATTACGTGAAGGCGACGTTTGCCTCGCGTCACATGGTAATGAGCGGGCTGATCGTGCTGGCGTTCATCATTTATCACCTCGCCCATTTCACGGTGCGAGTCACCGACCGGC
>QHPZ01000030.1:6574-10762 GCA_003219225.1 Verrucomicrobiota bacterium
GGTTTATGGATTCCAGAACATCTACGTTTCGGCGTTCTACGTCGTTGGCCTGTTTCTTTTGACGCTGCATTTGAGCCATGGCGCATCGAGCTTCTTTCAATCGCTCGGATTCAATAATCAAAAGCTGACGCCGCGGCTTGCTATTGGTGGGCGCGTCTTCGCGTGGTTGCTTTTTGTTGGCTACACATCGATTCCGGTCGCGATCCTGCTCGGCATCGTCAAGCCGGCGCAACAGCTATGATCGGCAGTCTCGATCCGAAGATTCCTGGTGGGCCGCTGGCGAATAAATGGACGAACCATAAGGATCACTCCCGGCTCATCAGTCCAAACAACCGCCGCAAATTCGAGATCATCATCGTCGGCAGCGGCCTGGCCGGAGGTTCGGCGGCGGCAACACTCGGCGAGCTGGGTTATCGGGTGAAATGTTTTTGCTACCAAGATTCACCGCGACGGGCGCACTCGATTGCGGCTCAAGGTGGAATTAACGCGGCGAAGAATTATCAGAACGACGGCGACAGCGTTTACCGCCTCTTCTATGACACAATCAAGGGCGGCGACTTCCGTTCGCGTGAAGCCAACGTTTACCGGCTGGCCGAAGTCAGCGGCAACATCATCGATCAATGTGTCGCCCAAGGCGTGCCCTTCGCGCGCGAATACAGCGGTTACCTCGCGAATCGGTCCTTTGGCGGCGCGCAGGTCTCGCGCACGTTTTACGCTCGTGGCCAGACTGGCCAGCAGTTACTCCTCGGCTGTTATCAGGCGCTCTGCCGTCAAATCGCTGCCGGCACGGTGCAAATGTTTCCCCAAACCGAGATGCTCGACCTCGTCGTCGTCGATGGCCACGCGAAAGGAATCGTGACGCGCAATTTGCGCACCGGTAAGATCGACAATCACTCCGGCGACGCCGTCGTGCTCGCCACCGGCGGTTACGGCAACGTCTTTTATCTTTCGACCAACGCGCGCGGCTGCAACGTGACCGCAACGTATCGCGCCTACAAAAAAGGCGCGCTCTTTGCCAATCCCTGTTTCACCCAAATCCATCCCACCTGCATTCCGCATTCGGGCGAGTACCAGTCAAAGCTGACGCTCATGTCGGAGTCGTTGCGCAACGACGGCCGGGTTTGGGTGCCGAAGCGCAAAGAAGACTGCGCGAAGTCACCAAACGAAATTCCAGAGAGTGGTCGCGATTATTACCTTGAGCGGAAATATCCGAGCTACGGCAACCTTTCGCCGCGCGACATTTCCTCGCGCGCGGCCAAGGAGGTTTGCGACGAAGGCCGCGGCGTCGGCCCGGGCGGACGCGGGGTATATTTGGATTTCACGGACGCGATCGAACGCCTCGCCGGCGAGAACGCTTACGACATTCCGATGCGAATTTATCCGGCAGTTCATTACACGATGGGCGGCCTTTGGGTCGATTACAACTTGATGAGCAACGTGCCGGGGCTCTTCGTCATCGGCGAAGCGAACTTTTCCGATCATGGTGCGAACCGCCTGGGCGCGAGCGCGCTCATGCAGGGCCTCGCCGATGGATATTTTGTTTTGCCTTACACGCTACCGAACTATCTGGCCGCACACATCGGCAAACGGCCACCGACCGATCACCCCGAATTCAGAAAAGCCGAAACTGAGGTGCGAGCTAAGACCGACAAACTCCTAAAAATAGACGGCAATTGCTCGCTCGACTCAATTCATCGTGAGCTCGGCATGTTGCTTTGGGACAAATGCGGCATGGCGCGAAACAAAGCCGGACTTGAAGAAGCGCTCGGAAAAATTCCCGAGCTTCGCACAAGGTTTTGGCGCGAAGTGCGCGTGCCAGGCGAAAACGAGGATTTCAATCAATCGCTGGAGCGCGCCGGTCGGGTCGCGGATTTCCTCGAGTTCGCGGAGCTAATGTGCATCGACGCTTTGACACGCGATGAGTCCTGCGGCGCGCATTTCCGCGAGGAACATCAAACCTCAGAAGGCGAAGCGTTGCGCGACGACGAAAACTTCGCCACGGTTTTCGCCTGGCAATTTCAAGGGAACGGCGAGATCGCGCGCCCGAAATTGCACCGCGAGCCGCTTCATTTCGAAACGGTGCATTTAACGCAGCGCAGCTACAAATGAGCACAAATGGTAGGGCGAGACCGCCGGGCGCGCCGTTGCAATTAAGCGGACGGCTCGGCGATCCGTCCCTACCAATTTCCGAAGTATGAACTTCCGCTTGCGAGTCTGGCGGCAGAAAGATCGACAATCGGTGGGGAAGCTGGTCGAGTACGAGGCACCAGACATTCCCGCGGCCGCGTCGTTTCTCGAAATGCTCGACATCGTGAACGAGCGGCTGCTCTTGCGCGGCGAAGACCCAATCGCGTTCGACTCCGATTGCCGCGAAGGAATCTGCGGCACGTGCGCGCTGACGATTAACGGCGAAGCGCACGGGCCGGATCATCCCGGCGCAGCGTGCGAGCTTTACATGCGCAAATTTCAAGATGGCGACACGATCACGATCGAGCCATTCCGGGTGAGATGTTTTCCGGTGATCAAAGATCTGGTGATCGACCGCAGCGCGCTTGATCGGATTGTGCAGGCTGGCGGATTCATCTCCGCGCGGACCGGCTCGGCACCGGAAGCCAATTCGATTCCGATCGCAAAACCCGATGTCGATCTTGCGATGGAAGCGGCGGCTTGCATTGGCTGCGGCGCATGCGCGGCGGCGTGTCCGAACGGATCGGCGATGCTTTTCACGGCGGCGAAAGTTTCCCATCTCGCGCAGTTGCCGCAGGGTGACCCCGAACGCGGGCGACGCGTTCTCAAGATGGTGCGAACGATGGATGGCGAAGGATTCGGCAACTGCACCAACACTTACGAATGCGAAGCGGTATGCCCCGCCGAGATCAGCGCCAGTTTCATCGCCAAGCTAAATCGCGAATACGCGAGGGCGAGCTTGCGCCGCAGCGCGGGCGAATAGCGACTTGGAACAACATTTGTTCTGTAGGGGAAGCCGTTGGCTTCCCATCGGACGCAATCAGCGTCCCTACAGTGTCTCTGTCGCGCAGGTCCACGTTTCGGGATCGAGCTCTTCGCGTGCACGCTTAGCCAGATGATCGACATCTGCACCTTCACGCATCGCGGCGAATACCGTTGAACCCGAGCCGGACATCAATGCCGCCCTAACCTCCGGCTGCCTGCGCAGCCACATTTTGAGCTGAGGAAGAAACACAAATTTCTCGAAGACCGGCCGCTCCAGATCGTTGACGAGCGTCAGATCGCTGCATGATTGAGCGCGGTAGTCAACGCCCGGAAGCTCGCGCGAGTTTGTCCACCGTTCATAGGCCCACCTCGACGCGACGCCAAACTGCGGTTTCAGCAGCAAGATCGACAATTTCTCTTTCAAGGTCAGCGGCGTAACCATTTCGCCGCGTCCTTTGCACAGCGCGGCCGAGCCGTAGACAAAGAACGGAACGTCCGAGCCGAGTGGCGCTGCGATCGCAGCCAGACGGTCGCGCGATATTTCCATTTCGAAAAGCTGATTGAGCACGAGCAATGTGGCAGCGGCGTCGCTGCTGCCTCCGCCGAGGCCGGCGCTGTGCGGGATCTGCTTTTGCAGTTTGATTGAGACGCCGCTTTTGACGTTGGTCGTTGCGAAGAAAATTTTCGCCGCGCGCACGACCAGGTTGTCATCACCGGCCGGCACCGAGGGATCGTCGCAAACGAAGTCGATCCAGCGATTCTGTTTTTCGATGTCGATCCTGTCGTAAAGCGAGATCGGCGCGATCAGCGTCTCGATTTCATGAAAGCCGTCTGGGCGCTTTCCGAGAACCCTCAGTGAAAGATTGACCTTCGCCGGTGCGAGGACTTGCATTATTTGTCATGTCGAGCGTAGTCGAGACATCTCTTATCGCTCGAACAGTAAGAGATTCCTCGACTTCGCTCGGAATGACAAAGGACAAAATCATCGTCGCGCTCGATGTCGCGAGCGCAAAGCAAGCGCTTGAGTTAGTCGAGCGGCTGCGCGAGCAGATTTCATTCTTCAAAATTGGCCTGCAACTTTATACAGCCGAAGGTCCGGAAATTGCGCGCGCCGTTCTTGAAACCGGTGCGAAAGTTTGGCTCGATCTAAAGTTGCACGACATCCCAAACACAGTCGGCCGCGCGGTGGAATCGGCGGGCAGTCTGGGCGTACAGATGTTGACGATTCATCTCAGC
>QHPZ01000188.1:0-5640 GCA_003219225.1 Verrucomicrobiota bacterium
GGACGTGTGATGCGCTACGCGCGAAAGTAACCCGTTAAAAGAGTTACAAAAGTTACAATGGTCGAGTGGCTGTCCAATGTAACAATGTAACTTTTGCACGATGTAACTTTCTGCAATGCGCCTCAACCGCTACCTCGCCGCGGCTGGGGTCGGCTCGCGTCGCAAATGCGATGAGCTAATCGCCACCGGGCGCGTCAAGATCAACGGCGAAGTTTGCGCAAATTTCAGCGCGCAACCGGGCCCGCGCGATCACGTCAAAGTCGACGGCAAACTCGTGCACATCGATCAACCGCTTACTATCGTGCTGCACAAGCCGCCCGGGTTCGTTTGCACGAAAAGCGATCCGCACGCGCGCGATACGATCTTCGATCTGTTGCCGCCGAAATTGTCGCGTCTCTTCAACATTGGTCGGCTCGATGCGCAAAGCGAAGGGCTGCTCGTGCTCACCAACGACGGGAAGCTGGCCCAGCGGCTCACCCATCCGCGTTATAAGATCGACAAGGAATATGAAGTCACACTCGATCGCGCATGGGACTCGGCCCTTACCCCGAAATTACTGGATGGCATTTCCCTCGACGGCCAGCGCGCCCAGATTGCGAGGCTACATTCTCTGACGCCCACACGTTTGCGCGTTGTGTTGCGTCAGGGAATCAACCGCCAAATCCGCAGAATGTTTGACGTAGTCGGCTTCAAAGTGAAACGCCTCATTCGCATTCGCATCGGTAATCTGCGTCTCGGCGATTTGTCGCGCGGCCACTGGCGCAAGCTCAACCCGCGCGAAATCAAATCGCTTATTTCTGTCATTCCGAGCGAAGTCGAGGAATCTCTCACCGTTAATCAGGAAAAGAAATGAAGCTCGACGGCTGTTTCGCCCTCATCACCGGCGCTTCCGCGGGACTCGGGCGCGAGTTTGTCCGGCAACTCGCGGGACGTGCGCGCGGGCTCGTGCTCGTGGCGCGCCGCGGCGACAGGCTCAACCAACTGCGCGACGAAGTGCTCGCGCGCGATCCAAACCTCCTCGTGCACGTGCGCGTTGTCGATCTTTGCGACCAAGCGCAACGCGAGCAACTGACGCAGTGGCTCGAGCAGGAAAAGATCGACGTCGACCTGTTGATCAATAACGCCGGCCTCGGCGACTACGGATCGTTTGCCACGAGCGATCTGGAGCGGGACGATCGGATCATGCAAGTAAACATCGTTGCGCTCACCTCGCTGACCCGCGCTTTGCTTCCGCAAATGATCGCAAGAAAACGCGGTACGATTTTGAATGTAAGCTCATCGGCCGGTTTTCTCCCCATTCCGGGAATGGCTCTTTACGCGGCGAGCAAAGCATACGTGAACTGTTTCTCCGAGGCGTTGCGCGCCGAGTTACGTGCTACAGGCGTGACAGTGACGGCGCTTTGTCCAGGTCCGGTTCACACCGAATTCGGCGACGTCGCCAAACGACCCGGCCGCGAACCCGAGCGCGGCCCTGGATTCGTTTATGTCTCAATCGAGCGGGTTGTGCGCGCCGCGCTCGACGGCGTCGAAGCCGACCGGCCGGTCGTCATCCCCGGTGCGATGATGAAGCTCGGCATGTTCCTCGTCCGCCTCACGCCGATGTCGATCCTGCGGCTGGCGTGGCGTCTGTCCGGCAACCGCTAACGAGAAAGAGATAAGCCACGGCAGGGTGTCGTCACAAACACACTAAACTTAGATCGTAGTAGGGCCGTTGGCTTCATCGATTGGTTAGGTCTCATACCCTCGCAACCAGCCGCGCCATCCGCCTGCCTGCACAAGCCGGACAGTCAGCGCGTCAATGGGCCACACAATCAAGACCATCACCAAGACTGCGCAAACGAAAAAGGCCCGGGGAGACAAGCCGAGTAAAAGTGAAACTCCAAAGACGCAAAGAATGATGAAAGGTCCAAGAAAAAACTGCAAATCGCGTCGGCGAATGAGCTTGGCGCCGCATTTCGGACAACGGATGGACGAATAGATGCTGACGCGCCAGATGTTCCTCGGAATGAAATGATGTCCGCAAGCGGGACAGCATCTTGGATGTCGCGCTGTATTCACGAGACCTAACGAGAATTCGGCCCCAAATATCTGCAATTAAAGGCAGATAAAATCTGTCTAACGCGGTGTTCGGCTGGCGAACAGTGCCGCTCAGGACGATTTGTATTTAACCGAGCAACCGTAGGGTTTGGTTTGCGCGTTGGAGATCGGTCTGCCGGCGAGCGATTCATCCAGCGCGGCTTTGACGTAGTTGGTCGAGTTTGGGATGTCGTTCGGGTTCGGCGTCGGCTTGCTGTCAATCGCGCCTTCGTAAACGATTTTTCCCTCCGGGCTAATGATCACCATGTTGGGCGTGTTTTTTGCGCCATAACTGCGGGCCACTTTGCTCTCCGGATCGAGCAGCAGCGCCGTCTGGTGCGTTTTCCAGCCGCTCATGATTTTCTGCGCCTGCTCGGGCGTGATGTTTCCTTCGGTGTCCGGCGCATTCGAATCGATCGTCAGCCAGACCACACCCTTGCCGGTGTATTCCTCCTGCAACTTTTGCATGTTGCCGCTGCCGTAGTGTTTTTTCACAAACGGACATTCCGGATTGAACCATTCGAGGACGACGTATTTGCCTTTGTATTGCGAGAGCGAATGCGTTTTGCCGACCGCGTCGGTGAGCGAAAAATCGGGCGCGTTGCTCCCGACCGGTGGCACGTCGATGGCCCAAAGGGTGGCGACTGCGAGCGAAGCGATGAGTGTAAGAATGGATTTGGTTTTCATAAATTATTTCGCAACGACGCTAGCCGAGAGGGTCTCAAGTTTCTCCAAAACAATGCCTTTGGTCAGCAACTCTGGAAAGACGATCGGTTTGTCCGACCTGCCGGAATAAAGCACATACAGTGGGACACCCGGACGCCGAAATTGTTGCAACAATTTTGTGATCTGCGGGTCGCCATTCGTCCAGTCGGCTTTCATTTTGGTCACGCCATGGCGCTGAAAAGCTGCGCGGACGACGGGGTTTTCGAGCACGCTTTGTTCGTTGAATTTGCAGGTAAGACACCACGCCGCGGTGAAATCGACGAACACCGGATGATGTTGATTAAGCTCGGCTTGCAAACGCTCGGGCGTGAACGCCTGCCAATCTCCCTGTAGTCGGACTTCCTTCGCCGCGTATCTGGTCGCGCGAAATTGTTTGTCAATGAAATAGACGCCGCTCAGCACAAGCAAGATCGACATCGTGATGGCGGCGATCAGGCGAGTTTTTGCCGGCGCGCCGGGCGTCAGAAACGCGCCTTTCATCCAGCAGACGACGCTCACGATTAAAAGAAAACAGCTCGCCCAGATCAGACCGGCGACGCCGCGTTGCGCGCCAAGCACGTAAAGAAGAAAAAGCAGCGTGGCCAGGAGAAGAAAGCCCATCACTTCCTTCAGCCGCAGCATCCACCGGCCGGGCTGAGGCAAAAATCGCAGCCACGCCGGTTGCGCACAGAGCAGCAGATAGGGCGCGCTCATCCCGGCGGCAATGACCAGGAACATCGACAGGATCACCGCAGGCGATTGGGTGAAGGCGAAGCCGAGCGCGGTGCCGAGGAATGGCGCAGTGCATGGCGTCGCCAGGACGGTCGCGAACATGCCCTGGAAAAACGAGCCGAGATCGTCTTTGCGCTCCGAGCTCGCAAGCAACCCGCGGCTCAACCGTTGCGGCAGCGCAATCTCGAACACTCCGAAAAGATTCAATGCGAACACCAGCACGATGACGCTGAGCAGAAGAACAAAATAAGGATTCGTGAACTGAAACCCGCCCCAAGTCACATCGCGACCCGCGATTTTCAGCCCAATCAAAACGAGCGCGAGCGCGGTGAACCACGCGAAAATCCCGGCCGCAAAGGCAACTCCGCTGCGCAAGATTTTTTGACGACTTTGCCCGGCCTGCTGGATGAACCCGAAAATCTTCAGCGAGATCACCGGCAAGACACACGGCATCAAATTGAGGATGAACCCACCGATAAAACCGAAGAAAAGAAAACTGATTACCCGCCGGGCGTGGCCCAGCACGCGCGGCGGAGCAACCGTCGGCAATTCGAGTTCCCACGCGGCCCGGTCGGTTCCATTGGGACGTTCGGCAAAAACGAGCAAGCCGGGAATGGCGGAAAGGGTTTTTGGCGATTCAACCGGAATACGGAAGCTGACTTCGCCCGGGGCGCGCGCCCCGATTTGCGGATGGCCGATGATCGCGTTCTCCGGCGGGATCGGATAAAAATCGACTGCCGGATACTTACTCAGCGTTGCGCTTGTCACCTTGAGACGCAGTTCCGAGTTGGCGCGGCTCCAGTTTGCCGTGGCGGTTTTGCTGTCCGGCCAGTTCTGCGCGAGCAACTGCCGGTAACGCGCGAACAGTTCGGCGTTAGCTGACGCGCTGGTGGTCGATACCGGTAATTCCATCTGCAAATTTGCGCTGCCCGGGATACAAATCTTTTCGCAAACGAGCCAATTGGCCTCTGCAGAAAGCGTCAGCCGCGAGTCGTCAATCTTCGCGCCCGGCCTGATTTCCTGCGTGAGGAAAACTTCATCTTCGTAACCGTAGGTTTGGATGTCGCCAGGGTCATTGGTTTTGAGCGGAATGGGCCATTGCAATCCGCCGATCGTTCTGAGGCCAGGCGGCAAATTCCACTTCAACTCAGTCGGGAGGCCCGCATCGCCCGGAGCCTTCCAGTAAGTGTGCCAGCCGGGGGCCATGCGGAGGAGCAGGCCAACGGTGAAATTTTTTCCCGGAACGATTGCGTTCGTATCGGCCAGGAGTTCCGCTTTGACCAATTCTTTGCCTTGATAAACCTGGGCTTCAGCGCGGCCGAGAAAGCCCAAGATCGACAAACAAATTGCCAGTCGAAAAACAGAGCCCGGCGCCGGCTTCATCCTGCTACCTAGCATTCGAACAACTCCCCGGCAATGTGCAAGCGCGCCCGAAAAATGGCTCGGCGGTTGCTGCATTTTACCGGTATGCGCTACATTCTCATATTGTTCGGCATCGCCGCTCTCGGCCTTGCGATTATCCTCAAAAAAGATGCTCCCCAGTCGGTCACGCCGGTGACTTCGATAAAACGGCCAGAGCACGTTGCGCAATCGAGCAAGCACAAGTGGACGACACATCACCTCGATGAACAGCGCGTCGTCGCTCACGTCGCGGTCAACGAGCGCGAGCGATAGAGACGCCGCGGCGCAGCACGCCGCATCTTCCTTACGGCACGATAAAGATCTTCTTTGAATCCGGGTCTTTAACTTTGCTGCCCGGCGCGTAACCGCTCACGTCGATATAACCGCCACCGAACGGATTGTAAACCAGACCGGGCCGCCCGGGCGCTGGCTTCGCCGTTGGGAACTGTGTTGAAGCGCTCGCTGCGCCGGCCGAGGCCGAACCACGGGTTTTCGACGTGGTGCTGGTCTTCGGTTTCGACGTGCTGGAAGCGACGGAGCGCCGTGGCGGTGGCGGCGCCGTATCTGGAACTGGCTGGCCCGGTGTCGAGATGTCGGAAGTCACCTGGGCGGTGGCGGGTGGCGGCGGTGGCGATTCCTCCTCGCCAAAGATCTGCCGATGAACAAAGCGCACCGGCGCAGTGACAACGTGAAAAGAAGCGGAAGCGACGTCGCGTGTTGTGTCGC
>QHPZ01000188.1:5675-11081 GCA_003219225.1 Verrucomicrobiota bacterium
CCTATACAATCGTCTCCTGCACGCGCAACTGTGCGCCGATTCAGGCATTCGCCGCGGCCACGTCAGCGACGAACTCGGCGATGGTTTTCTCGCTCGTGCACCATGAGCACATCAGTCGATAAACGTCGGGCTCGATGAAAGAATAAAAATCCCAGCCGCGCTCACGCAACGCCTGCGCGCAACGCTGGCTCAAACGCACAAACACCGTATTGGCTTCCACCGGAAATATGATGTCGATCCTGGCCTCGGCCCGCAGCCGCTCTGCCAGGTGCGCGGCCATGTGGTTTGCATGTCGGGCGTTGCGCAACCAAACGTCGCCCGTCAACAGCCCGATCCACGGCGCAGCGAGGAAGCGCATTTTCGACCCGAGCTGCCCAGCTTGCTTGAGCCGGTATTCAAAATCGCGCGCCAACTTCTTCTCAAAAAAAATGACCAGCTCGCCCGCGGCCAGGCCGTTTTTCGTCCCGCCAAAACAAAGAACGTCCACGCCGCTCTGCCACGTGATCAGTTTCGGCGCACACCCAAGCGCCGCGATTGCGTTCGCGAAGCGCGCCCCGTCCATGTGGAGAAAACAGGAGCGCTGATGAGCGAAGTCGGCGAGCACCCGAATCTCGTCGGCTGTGTAAACGGTGCCAAGCTCGGTCGACTGAGTGAGGCTGAGCGCGCGCGGCTGTTGCGCGTGCAGCTCCGGCTGCTGATCGAACAATTTGGCAGCGAGCTCCATGTCGATCTTCCCATCGGCGCCGCCGGCCAGAAGCAGCTTTGCGCCTTTGGTAAAAAATTCCGGCGCGCCGCATTCGTCGGTCTGGAGATGCGCGTGCTGGTGGCAAATGACGGCGTGATGTGACTGACAAAGTTGGGCAAGCGCGAGCGCGTTTGCCGCCGTGCCGTTGAACACGAGGTAGACCGCGCAATCCCTTTCGAAGAGCTCGCGCACGAGCTCGCCTACACGCCGCGTCCGGCGGTCGTCGCCGTAGGACGGCGCATTACCAGTATTCGCCTCCTCGAGCATCACGCGCGCTTCCGGGCAGATCGGAGCAGTGTTATCGCTCGCGAAATCGTCACGCCGCCGTCGCGTTTCCATCCCGATCTTGCTAACCGACTTCAGCAACGACGGCAAACGCCGTGGCTAAAAAGAGAGATTGCCTGACAGACCGAGCCCTGGGCCTCCGCCGCCTGCCAGGCAAATCACCTCTACGTGCTCCCGGCTTTTCCGCGTATCCGCGCAGCAGAAAGAACAAATGCAAAAGCTTTCATTCTCTGATTCGGAACGACCACCTCAGGTGCGCGGGTGGTCGGGACAACTTTTTTGCAGCCGGCCCAATCGGCTTTGCCGAGCCCATCCCCGCGCTCTATTGTCAGCCATGGCCTCTTTTCAGACGGAAGTGGAAGGGCGCGGCCACCGGATTTTTGAGCTCATCGATCGGCATCCGCAGCCGCTCTTCACCAAGGCAGGGCTTTATCAGCGGGTGATGGAGCTCTCGATGCGCGATGAGGATTTCAAAGTGCAAATGTTTCGCTTTGTCGACGTGCTGCCGTCGTTGCACCGCTCGCGCGACATCGTTCAGCACCTCGATGAATACTTCGCCGAAATGCGTAACGGCGCGCTGTTACGCACCGGTGTGCGCGTGGCGAAGATGGCGCCGTGGATCAGCGCGTTTGTGCTGCGCCGCAACGTCGCCGGCATGGCGCGTCAATTCATTGCCGGGAAAAACCCGCAGGAAGTTACGAAGACCCTGCGCCGCCGTTATCAGGAGAAGATCGGGTTCACGGTCGATCTATTGGGCGAAGCCGTTGTGAGCGACAAGGAAGCCGACGTTTACGCCGCGCGCTGTCTCGAATTGCTCGAGCATCTGGCGCGCGAAACGCGCGACTGGCGCGACCCGCTCGGTGAGGGCGCGGAATTGTTTCCGGTCGTCAATCTCTCGGTGAAAATCTCCGCTCTTTCCCCGCAAGTGACGCCGCGCGACATGGCGCAGCTCGCGGAAAAACTGCGTCCGATCTTGAATCGTGCCAAAGAACTCGGCGCAATCTCACGCTCAAGCTTTTCAAAACCGTGTTCACCGAACCGGAATTTCGCGACTGGCCGCATGCCGGAATCGTGATCCAGGCGTACTTGCGCGAGTCCGAAAAAGATCTTGTCGATCTTCTGGAGTGGGGACGCGCGCGCGGCACGCGCTTCGGCGTGCGCCTGGTGAAAGGTGCTTATTGGGACTACGAAACATTGCGCTCCGCGCGCAATGGCTGGCCCGTTCCCGTGTTCCAGCAAAAACCGGAGAGCGACGCCAATTTCGAAAAACTCAGTCGGATCCTGCTGGAAAATCACTCGATCGTCACGCCGGCGTTCGGCTCGCACAATGTGCGCAGCATTGCCGCCGCGCAGGCAATCGCGCACGAGCTTGAAGTCCCGCCGAGCCGGTTTGAGTTCCAGTTGCTTTACGGCATGGCCGGGCCGATCAAACGCGCGCTGGTCGAAATGGGCTATCGCGTTCGCGAATATTGTCCGGTGGGCGAGCTGCTCAGTGGAATGTCCTACCTCGTTCGCCGCTTGCTCGAGAACACGTCAAACGAAGGATTTCTGCGCGCCAAATTCGCTGAGAATGTTTCAGAGAAGGAATTGTTGCGCGCTCCAACTGAAGTTTTGCGGCAGAGTCGAAACGGACCGCCGCACTCAACCGTCACCACTACCATGACCACAGCCACTGCCACAGAAGATCGACAAGCAACTCGCGAGATTTCACTCGAGACGCCACCGGGCGAGACCTACGAAAACGCGCCGCTCACCAACTTCGCTTATCCGGAGAACCACGAGAAAATGCGCGCTGCCTTGCGCGAAGTGCGGGAACGCTTCGGCCGCGAATATCCGCTCGTCATCAATGGCGAAAAAGTTTTCACCGGCAAAACAATCCCGTCGCTGAATCCGAGCGCGCCCGATCAGGTTGTCGGCAACGTTGCCGAAGCTGGAATCGAAGAAGCCGAGCGCGCCGTCAAAGCTGCGCGTGAAGCGTTCGAAAAATGGAGGTGGACAGGGTTTGAGGAACGCTGCCAGCTTCTGGAACGCGCGGCCGATATCATGGAGCGACGGCGATTCGAGCTCTCCGCGCTCGAGGTTTACGAAGTCGGCAAACCTTGGACCGAAGCCGATGGCGACATCCGCGAGGCGATCGATTTTTGCCTCTATTACGCGCAGCAAATGCGCCTCATCGGTCGGCCACGCCTGACCCAGCGCGTGCCGGGCGAGGAAAGCTTTTATCACTACTGGCCCCGCGGCGTAGCCTTCGTCATCGCGCCGTGGAATTTTCCGCTCGCGATCCTCGGCGGCATGACCGCCGCCGCGCTCGTCACCGGCAACGCTGTGATCATAAAACCGGCCGAGACCTCGGCCGTGATCGGCGCAATGCTGATGGAAATTCTCGAAGAAGCAGGCGTGCCGCCCGGCGTGCTCAATTATCTCCCCGGCAAGGGTTCACTCATGGGCGCGCATCTTGTCGATCATAAAGATGTCGATCTTATCGCGTTCACCGGTTCGCGCGAAGTCGGTCTCCGGATTTATGAAAGCGCCGGGATTACGCGGCCGGGACAACGTCAGTTGAAACATGTCATCTGCGAGATGGGCGGCAAAAACGCGGTCATCATCGATGCGGACGCCGATCTCGATGAAGCGATCGTCGATTGCACCTACTCCGCCTTCGGTTATCAGGGGCAAAAATGTTCCGCGCTCTCGCGGCTGATCTTGCTCGAAGAAAATTACGATCGCGTGATGGAACGCCTGCTCGCCGCTGCGGCCAGTGTGCGCGTTGGCAATCCGGAAGATCCCGGCGTCGTCGTGGGTCCGGTCATCGATAAAAATGCCTACCAGCGCATTCTCGAGTACATCGAGATCGGCAAATCGGAGGCGAAGCTCGCCTATCAGCGTGCCGAGGTCCCGCCACACGACTACTTCATTCCGCCGACGATTTTCAGCGACGTCAAACCGCACATGCGCATCGCGCGCGAAGAAATTTTCGGGCCGGTCGTGAGCGTGATCAAAGTGCGCGACCTCGACGAAGCGATCGATGTCGCCAACGGCACCGATTACGCGCTGACCGCCGGATTTTTCTCACGCAGCCCGGCCAATATCGAATACGCCAGGGCGCGCATCGAGGCCGGCAACGTTTACATCAATCGCGGTTGCACCGGCGCGATCGTCGGCCGCCATCCTTTCGGCGGATTCAAAATGAGCGGCGGCGGCACCAAAGCCGGCGGCCACGATTATCTCCTGCACTTTTTGCTGCCGCGCGTCGTGACGGAGAATGTCACGCGTCACGGTTTCGCCCCCGAAGACACGCCGCTCTACCGCGACGAATTTTTGCCGAATAGATCGCGCTGACGTGCGCAGCCTGGTGGGGCGACGCTCTGCGGAGCCGTCGAATTGGCTTGCTTCGTCGGCTCGACAGAGTCTCGCCCCACCGAGAAAGTCGCATTCGGCCTTAGCTCGCGCTCGGCGGATGTGTTTGCGCGATCAATTCTTTCCGCAGCACGCCGATGCAGGGCAGGTTGCGATAGCGCTCCATGAAATCGAGTCCGTAGCCGACCACAAACTCGTCCTCGATTTCGAAGCCAACGTAATCCGCATCGACCGCTGATGGGCGTTCCTTTTTCTTTTTTAGCAACACACAACTGCGGATGCTGCGCGGCCCGGCAAGTTGCAATTTGTCGCGCACCGCCGCGAGCGTCTGACCGCTGTCGAGAATATCGTCGAGAATCAAAATGTGACGCCCGGCCACGTCGGGCGCGACCTGTCTAAAAATAATTTCGCCCGGCTCGGTTCTGCCGTGATAACTCGCCACGCTCAGGCAATCGAGCTTGAGCGGCAAAGGAATCCGCCGGAGCAGATCGGCCATAAACATGAGGCTGCCGTTCATCACCGCGATGACCGTCAGTTCGCGATCGCGGTAATCATTCGAGATTTGCGCCGCGATCTCATCCAGCCGCCGCTGAATCGCCGGTTCATCAAACAACACCCGCTCCAGATCGCCTTGCATCGGCAACTAATTAGGCCACTGCTCGTTTGAAACATCAACACGCGACTGCCGAAGATCGCGGTGTTATTTTTGGAAGCATATGCGCGTTCATCACGATCAATTCGAGATTCGGACGAACGGCAAAGGCACCTACGAGATTACTGACGAAATTCAGCGCAAGATCGACAAGTGCGGCGTGCGCAACGGGACGGTCACCGCGTTTGTGCAGCATACGAGTTGTAGTCTGATCGTGATGGAGAACGCCGATCCTACTGCGCGCGAGGATCTACATCAGTTTTTCGAGCATCTCGTACCTGAGGACACCGATTATTTCGTGCACACGAGCGAGGGCGGCGACGATAGCACGTCGCACATTCGCATGGTGCTGACGCGCACCAGCGAG
>QHPZ01000188.1:11107-14219 GCA_003219225.1 Verrucomicrobiota bacterium
GCTCGGCACCTGGCAGGGCATTTTTCTATTTGAACATCGCCGCGCGTCGCATCGGCGAAAAGTTTCGCTTACGATCATGGGCGAATAGGTAGAGCGCGACCGCCGGGCGCGCCGAATATCCCGCGGACAGCTCGGCGAGCTGTCCCTACCTGTAAATCGCATCCACCAGCCGCAGCGATTTGTCGTTAGGCAAAGCCGATTGCTCCATCTGGTTCATGACGTAGGCGAACGCGAGCCTGTTTTCCGGATCGGCAAAGGCGTGGCTGCCGCCGGCGCCTGGATGCCCAAATACCGATGCTGATTGCCCGAAGATCTTTCGCGCTGATTTCTCCGAATCCTTCATGAACCCGGCGGAGAACGCGGTTGGGATTTGGAAGACGCGATCAATCCCGTCGCTCAGCGTCGTCTTCATCCACTCCAAAGTTTTCAACGCGAAAAATTGCTGGCCGCCGATTTCGCCACCGTTGGCGAGCAGGCCATAAAATTTCGCGAGCGAGTTCGCGCTGCCGATCCCACTGAATGAAACAATTGGTTTCGCGCGCAGCTCGGGCTTGTTCATCGCGCTGACGCTGTGGAGGCCGGCCGGCGAGCCAAAGGCTTTGCGCGCGAAAGTCCCGGGCGTGGCAAGATCGACATAGAATTGTCGCGGCTCGGGCGGTTTGCCTTTTTTCGCCGCATAACTGGTTGCGACGCGCGGATTTTCTTCTTTTGGGAGACCAATCCAGAGATCGAGCCCGAGCGGTTCGGCGAAGACTTTGCGCCAGTACTCGCTCAGCGGGGTACCGGCGATTCGCCTAACGAGTTCATCGAGAAGAAATCCAAACGTGCGCGCGTGATACCCGTGCCCCGTGCCGGGCCAGTTGGGTTTCTGCTGTTCAAGCGCATGGATGACCGCGTCGTAATCGAGCACATCGACACGCCGATCGAACGCAGCGAGTCCAGCCTGATGCGACAGCAACTGCGCGAGCGTGATGTTTTCCTTGCTGGCTTGTCCAAAGTCCGGCCAGAACTCGGCGACGCGACGCTCGAGCCCGAGCTTATGTTCGTGCAAAACGTGCAGCAGACACGCGCTGCCGAGGCCCTTGGTCGCCGACCAGATCAGGACGAGCGTGTCGGCCATCCAGAGATGCTCGCGGCGCGCGTCTTTGAAACCGCCGTGAAGATCGACAATTGATTCGCCGTTCTGCCAAACCGATATCGCCGCACCGAGCTCGCCGAACTTCTCGAAGTTTTCACGGAACAGCAGCTCAAGTCGCGCGCGAAGTCGCTCCGCGTGCAAGCGCATGGCGCAACATGGAGGGACGACCGCCGTGTCGTCCACATATTCTTCGGACTCGACGGAGCGCGTCCCTCCACCTAAATCATTTCCTGAATGGACTTCAGATCGGGGTCGCGTTTCGCGATTTCGCGAAAAGAAGGATCCATTTTGAAACTGGTCAGCAGGTGGATCTGGGCGGATTTTGAGTTGCCGAGAAGCGCGTCGTAGCAACCCATGTTGTAATAGTAGATCGGCTCCTTGAGCAACGCGGCCGGACCTTTGAGCAAAAGTTCCTTGGCTTGGGCGGTCCTGCCCAGTTCATGCAAGCAGAACCCGGCATGCAGAAACCCGGCGCAGCATTCCGGGGCGACCTGACAGAGCTTGCGACTGATGACCAGAGCGCGCGTCCACTTTTTGTTGTGCATGAGGTGATGCAGACGCAGTTGCAGAACTTCCGGACGATCTTGGTGCAGTTCTTCGAGCGCGTTCAGTTCGGCGAGTGATTCGCGAGTCATACCTAGTTCGGCATAACCGCAAGCCGCGCGAAATCGCCATGCAAACTCCACGGCTCTTTCGCTTCAGCAGAGAGCTTGCCAAACTGTAGCCGGTGTCGCTGACACCGGTGCCGCAGTCAGCGACCGCGGCTACAAAAGCAATTCTTCCAGTTCGTAGAGGCGGCGCTCGAACAATGCAAGCGTGCTTTCGATCGGCGCGGGCGTGCTCATGTCCACGCCCGCTGACTTCAAGGTCTCGAGCGGAAACTTGGAGCCGCCGGAGCGCAGAAAATCGAGGCACGCATCGACGCTGCCCGGCTCGCCAGAGAGGACGCGCTCGGCCAGAGTCGTGGCGGCAGAAATCCCAGTCGCGTATTTGTAAACGTAAAACGCGCTATAGAAGTGCGGGATGCGCAGGCATTCGAGATCGAGCTGCGGATCGAGGACGAAATTTTCGGCAAAATAGGCGGCGAGCAGCTTGTGGTACTCGGATTTGAAGACTTCGAGTGTGAGCGCCTCGCCGGTTTCTTCGATCGCATGAATGATTTTTTCGAACTCGGCGAACATCGTCTGCCGGAAAAGACTGCCGCGGATATCATCGATCTGCCGATTGATGATGTAGGCGCGCATCTTGGGATCGTGCGTTTGCTCGAGCAAGTGGTAGGTGAGCAGCTCTTCGTTAAAGGTCGACGCGACCTCGGCCGAAAAAATTGGGTATTCGTAATCTTGGAACATCTGCGTGTGTTGCGAGAACCAGCTGTGCATCGAGTGCCCGCCTTCGTGGGCGAGAGTGTAAACATCGGCAAACACGTCGTCCTTGTAGTTCATCAGGATGTATGGCGGCGCGCTGTAGCTGCCGGAGGAAAACCCGCCGCTGCGTTTCGATTTGGTTTCGTAGCGATCGCACCAGCGGCCATGCAGACCCGCGGCCAAAACATCGACATATTCCTTCCCCAGCGGAGCGAGCGCGCCGAGAACCATCTCGATCGCTTGATCAAACGAGATGCGCGTCTGAATTTCCGGGACGAGCGGGACATAGGTGTCGTAATGATGCAGCTCGGACAAACCGAGCACGCGACGGCGCAGTTCAAAATAGCGGAAAAGCGGCGCGAGATGCGCACGCACCGATTCGACCAACCCTTCGTAAACGGCGACCGGCACATCATCGGGGAAAAGCGCGGCCTCAAGCGCGGAGGGAAAATTGCGGGCGCGCGCCCGGAAAACATCTGCCTTTACCGAATAGGCCAATAATGTCGCCAGCGTGTATTGGTGATCCTGGAACTCGGCGTAAAACTGGTGGAAGGCGCGTTTCCGCAGGTCAGGATCGCGTTTGACCAAAAATGACATGAACGAGCTTTGG
>QHPZ01000189.1 GCA_003219225.1 Verrucomicrobiota bacterium
TATTCCTCCTCTTTCTCTCGCTGATTGACCCGTGACTACAGGTCTGAAAGAGGGGAAGAAATGCCGAGAGAGGGCTTTCTTACCCAACCCCGGATTCAGATCTATTTACGCTTTTCTCAGAATCTCAACTGCTAGGTCAAGCCAAAACGCCCGGACGGTTGCCATGACGATCAGGCGATTGTGAAATAATGCGACCCCGAAAGCTTTCGGGGCCGCTACAGATCGGCGGCGATTGGCACGCGCTGCGTTACCTGATCGGCGATTTCGGCGCCTTCGCCGCTTCGGGCGAGCAATTTGTCATCCAGTTCCAAACCTGTTGTTGCGAGGTTCAAATCTGCGGCGGTTCTTCGCCGCGGTCGCGGAAGTATTGTTCCAAGAACAGCAGGTCCTGGTGATCTTTCGGGCGCTGCTTCGGCTTTTTCGTTCGCCAGAGCAGACGTGGCGATGCAAATGGGATCGGCACACCCTGCACTTTGCGCACAATGATCTCTTTGGCCGCTTCGGCGTAATCGATGCCGCACGCCGATTTCATGAGATCGACCATGATTTCATCCCCAATACGAACAACGCCATAGTGGGAAACCTCGCCGGGTCGCAATTCTCTCACAGCCTTGTCGGGCAACGTCTCGAGGGCCTTGTAAACGAGCGCTTCGTTTTCCAATGACGCGTCGATGAGTAGATCGACATCGAGCGTTGCTCGCGCGAATCCCGCCAGAATGATGGCGAAACCGTCGATGACAACATACTTCGCGCCCAGTTCATTCAACGTCCGGCAAAGCCCAACCAAGTCCGCTTCTTCAGGGACGCGGGTCGTCAGTTCTTCCTCGCGCGGCGGCTGCTCATCCATTTCAGCAACCATTCGTCGGCCTCTTCGTGAGTGTGAAAGCGAAAAACACCGGTTGGGCAAATGCCCTCAAGGTGACTCTGAAGCTGGTTGATGTTTTTCTGCAATCGCATTGCTCGCGCGAACGCTTCCGTCGCCGGTGGCACGCGGCCGACTGTTTTGCCGATCTTCTCCTCCACGCGTTCTCAGGCCCACTGCGGCACGGACGCGCGCCATCACTTGATCAGCGATTTGGTTGGCGCGCTCAGAGCCGCGGGCGAGGACGTTGTCGCTGTACGATTTGTCGCGCAGGATTTCTTCGCGGCGTTTGCGCATCGGGGCGAAGTAGTCCCAGAGTTTTACGAACAGTTCTTTCTTGAATTCGCCGTAACCGGTGCCGCCTTTTTCGAAACGCTCGCGCATCTCGGTGATCTCATCCTTCGAAGCGAAAAGCGAGTAGAGCTTGAAGATTGTCGATCTCTCCGGGTCTTTCGGCGCTTCGACCGGGGCGGAATCAGTCACGATACTCATGACGCGTTTCCGCGTTTCGTTTTCATCGCCGAAGATGTCGATGTTGTTGCCGTAGCTTTTGCTCATCTTTTGACCGTCGAGTCCGGGAACGACTTCTGTTTTTGCATGAATCCGGGGCTCGGGGAGCTTGAACACAGGCTGGTCCGGCTCGGACCCGTAAGTTTCATTGATCTTGCCAGCCAGATCGCGCGTGATCTCGATGTGTTGTTTCTGATCTTTGCCGACTGGCACGATATCGCTGTCGTAAATCAGAATGTCGGCGGCCATGAGCACCGGATAGTTGAACAGTCCAACGGTTGCCGCCATGCCGCGCGCGAGTTTGTCTTTGTAGGAATGCGCGCGCTCGAGCAAACCCATCGGCGCGATAGTTGATAAAATCCACGCCAATTCGGTCACTTGCGGAACGTCTGACTGTCGAAAAAGTGCGGCGCGCTCTGGATCGAGGCCGCAGGCGAGAAAATCGAGCGCAACACGCCGCGAATTTTCACGCAGCGCTTCGGGATCACGCAAGCTGGTGAGCGCGTGATAATCGGCAATGAAATAAAACGTCTCGCCCTCTTTCTGCAGTTCGATCGCCGGCCGCATCATGCCGAAATAATTGCCGATGTGGAGCACACCGCTGGGCTGGATACCGGAGAGAATGCGCATTTCCGCCGTCACAGTTCAACAGCCTCCGCTGCGCGCAAGTCGATTAGACTGCCCGCGTGACGCTTCTGGGAATTGTACATAGACTTCTCTTTGGCCAATTTGTTAGGATGATTGGCCATGACCGCGGCCACCGCTCCGAAGCTGGCCACGGACTTTGACGCGCTGGTTCGAAAGCGCGTCAGGGAGCTTCGACCGGCCCGTGGGCTGTGGCGAAAAGCGTACTGGCACGCCAGCCAGTGTTTCTTTACCGGTCCTCGCTCCGAGATTGCGCACGATTGGGAGATTGTCACTCAATTTGCCGAACGCGCGCGACAGCGATTTACAGACGACTCGCCCACCGACACGCAAAAGCACGATCTCGTGGAGGTTCTCGCGCTGCTCAAGTGTGCGCGCAAAGAAACCGATTTTGCGCAGGCTTGGACATATGTGAACTCGGCTGACGCGATGCTGCCGCTGATCGTTGATGAAGACGAACTCTACGCGGCCGTTGTCCGTCTGCGCACCGCTGATGAACGGTTGCCTAACGATTATCAACAACGGCTCGTTGACGCCCTGGCGAAAACCAATCCACCCGCGCCACAGAAGGCGCAGCCAAAGCACCAACCACCACAACAACAGGCGGCCGATTCTAAGAAGGAGCGTTTGCGGTTACATCGCGAGCAGCTGGCGCGCACATTACTGTGGAACACGCTCAACCGACACATTTCGCTGAAGTTGTCGCTCTGGCGTGCAATTAGCACCCGCCTCAGTTTCGCGCTCCTCGCCTTTTTCGGAGCGCTCGCGATCCGGGCGGCGTTTGCCAGCGCGATGAATCCGCGGGATCAAACATGGTCGACACGTTTCTTTGTCACCGCAGCGCCGTTTTTTGAGATTATGCTGCTCGGATTTTTTGGCGGCATGCTCAGTGCATTTCTCACCGCCCGCGATGCCGAGGTTAATGTGCCTTCCTACGAAGTACTCAGGACGCGGGCCAGTCTGCGCATGCTGCTCGGGGGCGCGGGTGCCGTGGTCGTTTACAGCGTAGGCCTGTGGCTCTTCTCCGAGAAACTGCAAAGCGCGATAGACGGCAGCATCTACGTTTTTATCACCGTGGGGATTGTCGCCGGTTTCTCCGAGCGACTGTTTATCGATGCGCTCGAGCGTGCCGGCCAAAACCTACGCCTTACGGGCAGTCCGAGCCAAGCCGAGCAAACACCATCTAGTACGCGACCGGCTAAAGCTCGGGGACATACCCGCGGTACAACAGCGTCGGGAAAAATGCAGCCGACCACTACCACGGCCGCGAACAACGGATCGTAACTGATTCCTCTGACGAACGACCGGCCAGACCATTTGCACCTGCGCCCTCAATCATCGCTGGAGGTGGCCTTGCCGCGTAATCGCGCTGGCCATTAACACAGACGAAGCCGACGCTTCAGACGCAATGAGAAACCTATGTTTCTGCTCGCAATTTTCCATGCAGCCGTTAGATAAAACCGCGCCATGGCCGAGAGAAAATCGGGACCTGTTTCTGTTGTCACCGGTGGCGCGGGCTTTCTCGGATCGCATTTGATCGATCGACTGCTGTTCGAAGGTCATCGCGTCATCGCGATCGACAATCTGATCACCGGCAACACAGCCAACATCGGTCATCTCGCCGGAAACGAGGAGTTCAAGTTTATCAAGCACAACGTTTCGAACTTCATCTTTCTGCCGGAGGACAAACTCGATTACGTTTTCCATTTCGCATCGCCGGCCAGTCCGATCGACTATCTCGAGCTGCCGATTCCGACGTTGAAAGTGGGCGCGCTCGGGACGCACAACACCCTCGGCCTGGCCAAGGACAAAAAGGCATCCTTCATTCTGGCGTCGACTTCGGAGTGCTACGGCGATCCACTCGAGCATCCGCAAAAGGAAGATTATTGGGGCATGACGATGGCGTATCACCGTTACCATCGCATCGACACCAAAATCGTGCGCATCTTCAATACCTACGGCCCGCGGATGCGTTTGCGCGACGGGCGCGTCGTGCCGGCGTTCATCGGCCAGGCGCTGAGCGGTAAATCGCTGACCGTGTTCGGCGACGGCTCACTGACGCGCTCGTTTTGTTATGTCAGCGATTTGATCGAGGGCATTTTCAAACTGGCGATGAGCGACTTTCATGAGCCGGTCAATCTCGGCAACCCGCGCGAGATGACGATCAAGCAGTTTGCCGATGAGATTATTCGCATTACTGGCACAACATCGACAATTGAATATCGACCTCTGCCGGTGGATGATCCGAAAGTTCGGCAACCGGACATCACTCGTGCGAAAAAAGTGCTAGGATGGGAGCCGCGCGTCAGTTTTGAGGAGGGAATCAGACACACGATCAATTATTTTCGGGAATCGTTGAGAGGGGCGCTATAACCCCGAGTCTGTTGCAAGATCGACATTAATTATGAAACCGAAATTCGCTCTGCTTTGTGCGGGGATGTTTGTGATTGCTTCACCAGTAGCCATGGCCCAGGGGCGCCTGGTGCGAGAATTTCAGATCACCAAAATCAGCCGCGCCTTTGTCACGACGCCCCTGCTTGCGTACGCCGGCGGGGAAGCAGCACCAAGGGGGCAAGCGGCGCGCTGGCTGCAAGTGGAAGCGGAATTTGCCGCCGCGCCGGCATTTACCGACGAGTTGACCGTTCGCTATTACATTTTGTTCAATGGCAACATGTTTACCGGCGAAGTGACGCACGTGAACGTGCCGGGCGGACGCGAGCGGCGTTCCGTCATTTATATGCCGCCGCACGTGCTCGACCGCTACGCCGGCACTCGACCGCTCACGCCCAACTCGGTGTCGAACGTCGCCGTGCAGATCGTGCAGCAGGGCGTGGTGAAAGATGAACTGAGCCTCGCCCGCGCCGCCGCCCAGTGGTATGCCGCCGTGACACCGATCTCCGGTTTGCTTTTGAACAAGAACGAGACACCGTTTGCGCCGTTGTATTGGGACCGATACGAGCAGATCAAGACGCCGGGGCGGTGACAGGTGGTCATGGCCGCGACTTCGCACATTCTTAGTCTCAATATCGGCTCGCAGACGATCGGCCTGGCTGAATTCCGTACTCAGCCGCATGGCGGCTTGGTCCTGCGCGATTATCGCCTGCGCGAAATTGTAGCCGACCCGATCGGAGAAACCATTCGCCAGGGACGCATCGCGGAAGCGTTGCGAGAAATGATGCACGAGCTGCGCGTCAAGCGCGGCCGGGTCAATTACGCGGTTGCCGGGCAATCGGTCTTCGCGCGTTTTGTCAAGTTGCCGTCGGTCGAAGAGGAGAAGATCGAGAAGATCATCGGGTTC
>QHPZ01000032.1 GCA_003219225.1 Verrucomicrobiota bacterium
CCAGTTCGTCGTTGATCGGTTTGTGTTCGCCGACCTCGAGATAAGCCTTGCCGTTCTCAACGATCCCGACCGGACAGCCGCCTTTGAAGCATTTGCCGCCGCAGGCCGAGTGTTTGTCGCCCATCGCGCCGTGGTCGACGTAGCACATTAGATCGACAACTTCGCCCGTGACGGTTTTCTCCGCCGCCGCGGTGAGGTCCTGCTTTCCGTGTTCGTGCTGCTGCGCGAACGCGAGCGGCGAAATTGCCAGCGCCGCAATGAAGCTCGCGCTCACCGCGACTTTCAGAACTGTGGGTTTGTTTGGTGTTGAATTGAACATGGGACAAGTCTCTGCCGATTTAAGAAGCGGTCAATTCACTGCGCGCGTTGTAGCTGCCACCGTCCCTGGTGGCAGAATCACAAATGAGACGGAATCTGCCGCCAGAGACGGCGGCAGCTACAATTTTTTCTCTGTCTCGATCAGCTCAGCGAACTGATCGAAAAAATAGGAGGCGTCGTGCGGACCGGGTGCGGCCTCGGGGTGATATTGCACGCTGAAAATCGGGAGTTGTTTGTGCCGCATTCCTTCAACCGTGTTGTCGTTTAAGTTGATATGCGTGACCTCGATAGTTTCCGGAAGTGATTCGGGATCGACGGCGAAACCGTGGTTCTGCGCAGTGATCGCAACTTTGCCGCTTCGTAAATCTTTGACCGGCTGGTTCGCACCGCGATGACCGAACTTGAGTTTGAAGGTCGATCTGGTGACCGAGACAAATTCCAAAGATCGGCTTCTTACCCATTAAATCGCCGACCGTTTTATGCGCGTATGGCAACGCTGACGGATCGCCTGGTCCATTCGACAGAAAAATTCCATCCGGATTTTGCGCGAGCGCTTCTTCGGCAGTTGTCGAGGCCGGAACGACCGTCACGCCGAACCCTTTCTGGCGAAGCAAGCGCAAGATATTTTGTTTGATCCCGTAGTCGTAAGCCACGATCCGGAACCGAATCGGCGGCAACTTCGATTTGCTGTCGCCATTGCCACTCACGATTGACCACGGCTGACTCAATTTGTCGTCCGGGTCCCATTGGTAAATTTCCGGCGTCGACACTTCTTTCACGTAATCCATTCCAATCACGCCTTCGCCTTCGACCGCGCGCCGCACCGCTTCGTCGACCGACATCCCCTCAGTGGTGAGGCACGCCTTCATCGCGCCGCGCGTGCGCAAATGTCGCGTCAACGCACGGGTATCGATCCCTTGCACGCCGGGGATGTCCCAGTTGCGCAAATATTCATCGAGCGACATCTCCGAGCGCCAGTTGCTCGGCGTTTCGCTCAACTCTTCGATGACAAATCCGCGCACGTGCGGCGAGCGGCTTTCCTGATCGAGGGAATTGACACCGTAATTGCCGATGAGCGGATACGTCATTGCCACGATCTGGCCGCGATACGCGGGATCGGTCAGCACCTCCTGGTAACCGGTCATCGCCGTGTTGAAACAAATCTCGCCGACCCGGGTGCCGGTCGCGCCAAATGATTCGCCCTCGAAATATTTTCCGTCTTCGAGAGCGAGCTGGGCGCGCATCGCGGGTGATTGTCGATCTTAGCGAGCGAATTTCAATCGCCGCGCGAAAAAAATGCCCGAATCGAAATCCCGTTCCCTTTCGGTAAACGGCGGATGACCGTCGCTGCGGAATCTGACTTCCAACGAAGGCCTGTCATTTTCCGCACCAACCAAGCCTCCTTGCTTAATCAACTATCGGTTCGGGGACGTCACCTCAATCTCGAACATCGCAGGGTAAATTCGAAAGCCGCTGGTTGAGAGTTGAGCGGAAAGCACTGGTTTCCTTCCCAACCCTCAATGAGCGGCTCTCGCTCTCAAAGAACTACTCGCGCAATTCCGCGCCGAGTTCGCGCCGCAATCGTTCGCGAATTTTCGCGTGCGCCGCGGTCACTTCCTCGCTTGTGAGTGTGCGACTCCGGTCGCGATATGTCAATCTGTATGCGAGCGACCTTCGTCCGCCGCCTACGCCCGCGCCGCCTTCGCCTGTGAACAAGTCGAAGAGCTCGGCGCTCTCGAGCAGCGGCTCCTGTGGATTCTCGATTACTCGCTGGATTTCTTCGTGCGTAACTTTTTCCGGGACAATCATCGCGATGTCGCGCGTGATGGCGGGAAATCTCTCGAGCTCACGAAATTTTTCCGCCGATTGAGTCGCAAGAAGATCGGCGTGTAGCTCGGCCACCAAGACGGCACCCGGGACGCTTGCCCGAGCGGGCGAGAGTTGTCCGCCGAAACCGATCATTCGATCACCAGAGTAAATATCGGCTGCCAGCACGAGGTCGGGAAAATTGCTGGAGCGGAACGACAGATTTGGGATCACACTCGCAAGCGCGCCTTTTAGATCGAACAGATCGAGGTTGCGGCTTTGCGCCGAGCGCCAGTCTGGCGCGCTCGCGATGTTTCCCCAGAGCAAAACGCCGAGATGCCGTTCTTCTTTTCCGGCTGGCGGGATAAAGGTTCGGCCGATTTCGAAAATGGCGACGCGCTCCGCGCCGGCACGAATGTTACGATCAAGCACTGGCAGTAATCCGGCGAGGATGCTTGGCCGCAGCGCAACGGCGTCTTCGCTCAGCGGGTTTCGCAGCTCGATTGCACTTTCGCTGAAAGCGAATCGTTCGCGCGGAAGCAATTTTGAAGTTCGAACTTCATTGAGACCGGCTGCCGCGAGCCGGCTTCGCCAGGTCGATTCTAAATCGTGGGCGTGATCGGCAGCGCTCGAAGGTGAATAACGGCCGCGCTCGGCGCCTGGAATCTTGTTCGCGCCGTATGCGCGGAGGACTTCTTCGACAAGATCGACATCGCGCTGCAGATCGCGCCGATAACTTGGAATTTTCCACGTCGAGCTTCCATTTTTGCTCGTGCTCTTACTCTTACTCAAACCAAATGCACTCAGAATTGCATCGACTATTTTCGGCTTGATGGCGATTCCGACGACGCGATCGCATTTCTCGTAGCTCAACGAAACGTCGCCTGGATTTTCGGGAAGTTTGCCGGCGACCCGGATTTCCTTTGCCGCAGTGCCGCCCGCGATCTCACCAATCAGTTCAGTGGCGCGCGCTGATGCGCGCAAAACCATTTTTGGATCGACGCCGCGCTCGAACCGATAACTTGCATCGCTCGGCAGGTTTAATTCGCGCGCCGTCCTGCGAATATTCGCCGGCAAAAAGTAAGCGGCTTCGAGCAAGACGTTTTTGGTCGATTCAGTCACGCCGGTGTCGGCGCCACCCATCACGCCGCCGATTCCGATTGCGCGCTCCTCGTCGGCGACAACGAGATTGTCGGCCCGAAGCGAATAGGTCCTGCCGCCGAGCGCGAGAAATTTTTCGCCCTCGCGCGCGAGTTGCACATTGATCTCGCCACGCAACGTGTCCGCGTCGAACGCGTGCGTCGGCTGTCCGAGCTCGAGCATCACGAAATTCGAGATGTCGACGATATTGTTGATTGAGCGGATGCCGACGCTCTCGATTTTCGACCGCAACCATTGCGGGCTCGGTCCGACCTTCACATTGTCGATCTTCCGTGCGGAGAAGAACGGGCATTCGCGCGTCGCAGATATTTTCACGCCGCTCTTTGCAAACTTGACCGTTTTAAGCGGTCGAGTTTCCGCGCGCATTTTTTTCTTTGTCAGCGCGGCAATTTCGCGCGCTAAACCAAAATGGCTCAGCAAATCGCCACGGTTCGGTGTAATCTCGACATCGAGGATCGTGTTCCCTGGAAAAAGATCGCCGATCGCTGCGCCGATTTTCGCTTCCGGCGCCAAAATCATCAGGCCGGCGGCATCTTCGCCGAGGCCGAGTTCGATCGGGCTGCAGAGCATGCCTTCGGATTCGACGCCGCGGAGCTTGTTTTTGCGAATTTCCAATCCGTTAGGCAACTTTGCGCCGGGGAGTGCGAGCGGCACTTTGTCCCCGAGCTTGTAATTGGTCGCGCCGCAAACGATCTGGCGCTTGAGACCGCTATCATCCTCGACTTCGCAGACGGTGAGGCGGTCAGCATTCGGATGGCGCGATGACGACGTGATCTGCGAAACGACCACCTTGTCGATCTTGGCGCCGCGCGTCTCGATCTTCTTCATCTCAACACCGGCGAGTGTAAGTAACTCCGCCAAGTCTCCTGGTTTCTCCGGAAGATCAACAAATTCGCGCAGCCAGTTAAGCGAGAATTTCATTTGCCATCGCGCTGTCATCCCGAGCCGCGCAGACGGCGAGGGACCTCCCACATGCGCACGCAATTATGCAAATCAGCCGCAGTGTAGCTTGAACACCGCGGTGTTTTTGCAGGGTCCCTCGCTTCGCTCGGGATGACACGCGTGGTTGGCTAACGAGGGATCGGTTCATGCGAACTGCCTCAGGAACCGCAGATCGTTTTGCGCGAAGAGGCGGAGATCAGGAATATCGAACAAGATCATGGCGAGCCGGTCCATGCCGAGACCGAACGCGTAGCCACTCCATTTCTCGG
>QHPZ01000190.1 GCA_003219225.1 Verrucomicrobiota bacterium
ATCTTCAGGCGATCGGCCACTGGCAAATCGCGTTTACTTTCGTGCGCGACGACGCAACCGTTTTTCAACTCCCCGCCGCGGCCAATCTTCGCGACCGCATCCGCGATTTGTACGGCAACGATTTGCTCGAACGTCTGCTTGAAGTACGCCCGGCCGACGGTGGTAAGATCGACATCTCCGGTTTCATCGGCCAAGGCGGCCTAAGCCGTCAGACTCGCGCGCAACAGCTCGTCTTCGTCAATGGCCGCGCCGTGGAAAATCCGGTTGTCTCCGCCGCGTTGCGCGAAGGCTATCACACCGCGCTCATGAACGGACAGTTCCCCATCACGTTTCTGTTTTTGAATCTCGATGCCGCAGCAGTGGACGTGAACGTGCATCCGGCCAAACGCGAAGTGCGTTTCCGCAACCCCGCGCACGTGCACGAAGCCGTCGTCGTCGCCATTCGCGAGACGCTGGAGAGTGGCCGCCGCGACTGGGAGAAAAAATTCCACGCGCCCGCTGTAGCCGGGGTCGCCGACCCCGGCCGCGCTGCGCCTCACCAACCTCATGTCGATCTAACGCTGCGCCTACAGATGCTTGCTCCGGAAGCGTCACACCGCGAGCTCCCGCACTTGCACGGCGCAGCTCAAGCTGTCATCCCGAGGCGCGAAGACGCCGAGGGACCTCACAAAATCTCGCGCGACACACAACCCGACGCTCGGCGAAATCAACAATTCCAAATCATCGGAATCCTAAACAAACTCTACGTCCTGATGGAGAACGCCGACGGGCTCGTGCTCGTCGATCAACACGCCGCGCACGAGCGGATCCTGTTCGAAGAACTGCGCCGCCGCATGGAACAGCAAGGCGTGCCCACGCAAAAGCTTTTGCTTGCGCACACATTTGATCTGCCGCCGCGCGACGCCGAATGGGTCGAGCGCAACCTGTCGATCTTGCAGAAGATGGGCATCGGCATCGAAAGCTTCGGACCGAACACATTCAAGATCGACAGTCTCCCTGCGTTCCTGAAAACGTCCGATCCGATCACGTTCATGCAGCGCGTCATCGACGATCTAAAAAGCGCGAGCGAACGCAGCTCGCCGATGCGGCTCGGCGAAGAAACCATCGCCAAAACCGTTTGCCGTCACGCCGTCAAAGCGAACGATCCGCTCCGCTACCTCGAAGTGGAAAAGAATTGGAAAAAAAATTCGGGCGCAGAGTGTGAGGGCGTGTCAACCGTGAGCCAGCGGCTTGCTAGCGATATCGACCAGATCGGATTTCCATTGTCCGTCGCCATGTCGAGCGATTGCTCTCCGGTACGCGATGCTTGCCATTTACGCGGGCGGTTCATAGTTTGGGCGCGATGAAAAAAATCGAGGCGATCATTAAACCGTTCCGGACCGAAGCGGTGAAGGATGCGCTGGCGGAAGTCGGGATCGAAGGGATGACCCTGAGCGAGGTGAAAGGATTCGGCCGGCAGAAGGGGCACAGCGATATTTATCGCGGCACCGAATACACGGTGAATTTTCTGCCGAAGGTGAAGTTCGAGATCGTGGTGGCCGATGACCGCGCGCAGCGCGCGGTCGAAGCGATTCTGCGCGCCGCCAAGACGGGCAAAATCGGCGACGGCAAAGTTTTCGTAAGCGAGGTCGAGCAGGCAGTTCGCATCCGCACCGATGAACGCGATGCGGAAGCGGTCTCATGAGCGATTTCTTATTGTCGATCTTGCTCGGCATTGTCGAAGGATTGACCGAGTTTCTGCCGGTCAGTTCCACGGCGCATCTGCGGATCGTCGAGGCGGTATTGCGTCTCGATCTGCACGACAGCTTTTGGAAGATGTATACGATCGTGATCCAGCTCGGCGCGATCCTGGCGTTACCGGTTTATTTCTGGCGACGGATTCTGCAGTTTGCGAGCACGTTTCCCCAAGGCGAACGCGGCAATCGCAACATCTTCACTCATCCGCTCAGTTTGACGCTGATCGCGTTCGTGATCACGGCCGTGCCGAGCTGGGCTTTGAAGAAACAGATCGGCGCAAACCTGGAGAGTCTGCAGGTGATGTCGCTGGCGCTGCTGATCGGAGGCATCGTGATGTGGATTGTCGATGTAACGTTTACGCAGCCGCGCGTGAGCCACATGGAGGAGATGAGTCTGCCGCAAGCGATCTGGATCGGCGCGGCGCAAATTCTTTCCGCGGTTTTTCCCGGCACCTCGCGGTCGATGTCCACGATCGCGGCCGGGCAAGTGGCAGGCATGTCGCGTCCGGCCGCGCTGGAGTTTTCGTTTTTCCTGTCGATGCCGACGATGATCGTCGCGACCGCCTACGATTTGCTCAAAGCGATCGCACCGAATCGAAAAACCGCCGTTGAAGGCAATCTTGCGCCGCTGGCGGTGAACGCGCATCAGTGGGTCGTGCTCACGATTGGTTTAGTCGTTTCATTTTTCGTCGCGCTCGCGGTGGTCGCCTGGTTCATGCAATGGGTGCGCACACGCGGTTTTGTTCCGTTTGCCGTTTACCGGATTGGCCTCGGGCTCGTCGTGCTGGGGGCGTTGATCTTCCGGTTGATGTAAACCATGGAGACCGGCGAAATTATTTTGCCCGATCTGCAAAGTTGTCTGCTTTGCGAAGATGTGCGCTGCGAACTCAACGGCATGCAAACGTTGGTCGGCGTGGTGAACGTGATTCCCGCGCCGGCGCTACCGGTCACCTGCATGCGGCTTTGCATCTGGGCGCGCTGGTGCAGTGGAACCGGAAAATTCAAGCAGCGTTCGCGCATTGTTGGCGTCGACGAGCAACAGGTGATCGCGCAGGCCGAAGTGGAGTTCGTGCTGAAGGAAATGGAAGGGCATGCGACCAATGTGCATTACTTCGGTGGCGTGCAATTCCAGCAGTACGGTCTGCACCATGTAGAGATTTATCTCGAGGACGAATTGCGGTTGCGTTTTCCACTGCCGGTCGTGCGGGTCACGCCGGTGAAGTAGCGCCGAGTCGGCGCGTTGCACCGAGCGGACGCCGCAGCGCGGCGTCCCCATCTACAGCAGTGAACAAGCGTGAATAAGTCCTTGTCAGCCCCGCTCAATTTCGTTACAACGGGCGCTCCTTATGCGCAGAGGATTATTGGGCGGAGCTTTCTTCAGCTTCGCACTCCTCTGGCAGATGCAGGCGCAACAAGTCGAAGTGCCGCGCCAGGCGGGCGATGCGCGCGTCGCTTTTGCGACCGAGGACGAGGAAACTATACCGGCTGAGCGACACGCAGCGCCGCGAAAAGAGTCGAGCGCGCGCAAGATCACGCTCGACGACATGCGCAAGGCGGGCACGCTGGCGCGTGAAAAAATCGAGCGGGAAACGCGACTGACGACCAAATATTTGATGCCGCCGTCCACGTCGATTGCGAAAGCTCCGCAGCCGTCGGTCCGGCCCTCGATAGATCGACAACTACATGCGTCAGACTCGGCGTGGTCGCAATCGGTCAGTCTGCCGATGGAGAGCGCATTCACGAAACTGGCTGACGGCTTTGATTTTCCGGTCGGTAAACCGGAAGCGCGCGGCTACTACAAAGCGCGCGGCTATCGTTCCAACGGTCACCTCGGTGAAGACTGGGACGGCGTCCGCGGCGGTGACACCGATTTAGGCGACCCGATCTACAGCATCGGTGATGGCGTCGTGGTTTTCGCGCGCGACTGTCACATGGGCTGGGGCAACGTCGTGATTATCCGGCACGCTTTTCGCGAAAACGGCGTCGTCAAAAATATCGATTCGCTTTATGGCCACCTGCAAAGCATTCTCGTCCGACGCGGCCAGGCTGTCTCGCGCGGGCAGAAGATCGCGACGATGGGCAACGCGCATGGATTGTACGACGCGCACCTGCATCTGGAGATCCGCAAGAACCTCGCCATCGGGATGAGCCGCGCCAAATTTGCGCGCGACTCGAGCAATTATTATGACCCCAGCCAGTTCATCCTCTCTCGTCGCCATCTGCAAACCGCGGGCGGCACGTATCGAATCGCGATGAACACTTTTACTTACGACGCCCTCATCCACTGGGACCGCGAGCGCAACTTCACCCACGCACGCACCGGCGGCGGCTCGAGCGAATCGGCCACGGCATTGAAAAAAACCGTGGCCTCGCAACACTGAAGCGAGCCGCGCAGAGTCGAAAGCGACTCGGCCAGCTGACCGACACAGGGTTCGGTTAAATTCGTCCGATCAGGACGAGGATTATAACGATTAGCAGGATCAAACCCAAACCGCCGCTGGGATAATAACCCCAGCCGGTGCTGTAGGGCCAGGTAGGCAATGCTCCAATTAGCAGGATAATCAGGATGATCAGCAGGAGTGTGCGCATGAGTTGAGGCTAGTCACGCCTGCTCTGCCGTAGCAACGTTTTTGTGCACCTCAATCAGCCGTTCGGCATGTGACGTTCCGGCTTCGCCAGGCGGCGTCGCTGGGACTGAAATCTCTTGCAGCGCTGTTGAGACTTCCTATCGTTCGGCGGCAAGTCCCGATTGCGTCTTGTCCGCCACCGGACGGACTCGTCCTTTGGCGAGCCGGATGCATCGGGAAAATTTTTTGCCGACTTGGAAACATGGCGAACACGATCCTGATCGGCGCGCAATGGGGCGATGAAGGCAAGGGAAAGATCATCGACGTGCTGACCGCACGCGCGGACATCGTCGTGCGCAGCCAGGGCGGCAACAATGCCGGACACACCGTCATTCACCGTGGCACCAAATTTGTCCTCCACCTGATTCCATCCGGCATTTTGCGGCGCGGCAAAATTTGCGTGATCGGCAATGGTGTCGTCATCGACCCGATCGCGCTCGTTGCCGAAATGGATGGTCTGCGAAGATTGGGAATCAAGATCGACAACAATCTGCTGATCAGCGATTGCGCGCATTTGGTTTTGCCTTATCACCGGCTGCTCGACGAGCAGCGCGAGTTGCGCAAAGGCCACGTGAAAATCGGCACCACCAAGCGCGGGATCGGCCCGGCTTATGGCGATAAGGCGGCGCGGACTGGGCTGCGCATTTCCGATTTGATGCAGCCGATTTTGTTTTCGAAAAAACTCCAGGCCAAGATTCGTGAGAACAACAGCATCCTCGCCGCGCTCGGGGCCGAGCCGATCAGTTTCCGCGAAGTGAANNNCGTTTGCGGGGAACACGGTTGTTTATCTCCATCGGGCGCTTGAGCGCGGCAAGGAAATCCTGTTCGAAGGCGCCCAAGGCACATTTCTCGATATCGACCACGGCACATATCCATACGTGACCTCCTCAAACACAACCGCGGGCGGCGCGTGCACCGGCACCGGCGTGCCGCCGCACCGGATGGATCGCGTGGTCGGGGTGATGAAGGCGTATACCACGCGCGTCGGCGAGGGTCCGCTGCCGACGGAAGATCGACAATTTGCCGAGATGCTGCACAATCTCGGCCGCGAATTTGGCGCTACCACCGGACGGGCGCGACGCTGCGGCTGGTTCAATGCGGTGGCCACCCGGTATGCCTGCATGATCAACGGCATCTACGAACTCGCCGTCACGAACCTCGACGGGCTTGATACCGTTGATCCCATCCGGGTGTGCGTCGCTTATCGACTCTCGGGAAAACGTCTCGACGTTCCACCTTGCGATGCTGCGCAGCTCAACAATTGCGAGCCGATTTATGCAGAATTGCCCGGTTGGAGAAAGTCCACTCACTCCGCCCGCAAATTTTCGCAGTTGCCCGCGGCGGCAAAAGATTACCTAAAGTACATTTGCAAGCTCACCGGTGCGCCGTTGTCGATCGTCAGCGTCGGGCCGGCCCGCGGACAAACCATTGTTGTCTAGCCATGGCGGCGAGCAGCAAGGCCGTTCCCCGTCACATCGCCATCATTATGGACGGCAACGGCCGCTGGGCGCGGGCGCGCGGACTGCCGCGGATCAAAGGGCACGAGCAGGGCGCGCAAGCCGCGCACGAATGCGTCGAGGGCTGTGGTGAATTGAAGGTCGACTATCTCACGCTCTACGCTTTTTCGGCGGAGAACTGGCAGCGACCGAAAGTCGAAGTGAGCGCGTTGATGCGGCTCCTGGAAAAATTCCTCAAGGAAAAAACGCCCGAGCTGATCGAGAAAAATGTGCGGCTGCAGGCGATCGGGCGGCTCACTGATTTGCCGCGGGCGTGCCAGGAGCAACTGCACAGACGGCCGGCTCGAGATTATCGATGGCATCAAGAGCCTGCTGCGCGCGATCGAGCTTGGCCACATCGACAAAGCCATGATCGATGTCGAGATGTTCAGCAAACATCTTTACACCCGCTATTATCCCGATCCCGATTTGCTCATCCGCACCTCGGGTGAAATGCGCTTGTCGAACTTTTTGCTCTGGCAGCTGTCCTACACCGAAATTTACGTCACCCCGAAGCTCTGGCCGGACTTCACGAGGAAAGATCTCGTTGCCGCGGTGGAAGAATACGGCCGGCGCCAGCGACGGTACGGCGCGCTGGAATAATCTGAGGCGAGGCATGCCGGACTAATTAAAACAAAATGGCGGCAGCCGATCGCTTTGGCTGCCGCCAATTGTGATCTCGGCAACTGATCAATCTTTGATGTGAGTACCGGTTCGCGTGGTAGCGGAACCAGCGCTCTCATCGCGGCGCAAGTCGGCTTCGTCTCTACGCACATGGAGCTTGTCTCCGCGCAACGCGCGTTTATCTCGCCGCAGCTGGAGCTTTTCTTGCCGCAGCTTGGTTATGTCCTGCATCACTGCGGTCCGGTCTCCTGCCGCTCTGTCCTGGCGCAGCTGCTGTTCATCTGCACGTACCTGGAGAACGTCTGCACCCTTAACCTGTCTCTCCTGGCTCACGTCGAGTCTGTCTTCGCGCAGCTCGGTCCGGTCCTGGCGTAGACCGGCTCTTTGCGCACGGCGCTGGCGGCGTCGGTTCTCGTCGGTCGTATTCTCGTCGCTCGCATTCGCGGCGTTTTGGCGGCCCTGGCTGCTCATGTGGCTTAAGCCCGGATTGTTCATCGGGCCAAATCCTTGTGGACTGCCCGAACCAAATCCGCCATCGCGGCCTTGGGCTCGGGCGAGTCCAGCAACCCCGAGGCAGACGACTGCGAGAATCGCTAGTCTAAATAAGGTAAATAACTTCATTTTCCCTCTCCTCCATTAATGATTTCCAGTATTTCTCGACCTTCGCCCGACAAATCGCGTACCGCAGAATTGTTCTTCCTTGGCCCCCGATCAGTCTCCACCGAAGCGAAAGTTTCCTCGCTCCAAGCATAACCATGCCCGGACGATTTGTTCTAAATACTAATCGGATTTGGCGGGCGCTGTGACCGCATCGTCGCTCGAATCTTTTGTCGCTGCGCTGGTCGGCATGGTTTGGCATTTCGCTACAGCGCTACCGCCACTATCCGTAGTGGTAAATTAGTTTTTGATGTGAGAGCCAGTCCGCGTCGTGGAGGAATCTGCGCGGTCGTCGCGCCTCTCGCGAAGTTGCTCGATGTGCTCCTGGCGTTTCTCCGTGAGTTGTTCGACGTGCTCCTGGCGGCGCTCTCCGCGGTCTTCCGCCCGGGTCGTCGTTGAGCTTGCCGTGACGCTGCCCATGTGGTTCAGACCCTCTGCTCCGGCTGGTGCAGCCAGAGCGAGGCAGCTGGCCGCCATCGTCGCTAATTTACGTAGTTTGAACAGGTTCATTTTTTCTCGTTGAGTGTTCCAGTTTTTTGTGGCGGCCTCCGCCGACCGATCGGTAACCGGAGGTAATCTTTGGCCCCTCAGTCTCCATCCGAAGCGAAGGCTCGTTCATCCAGGTGATGCGCCTGGATTTATCCTTTATTAGGAATCGTAGTCAGGGACTGTTTTGACCGCCTGTTTGTGGTTAGGCGCTGTGCGGCAAATTTCGACAGTGTAACCACCTCTTAGCCAGATCGATCCAGTGTCATCGTGCTGATCAGGGCGCGTTGCGCGGAAAAAATTTCCCGTTTCCCTGATCAATGTAGCTCGTAGAGCCAAGGTGCGAGATCTGAAGTGATTGGCGCCAGGTTCCGGCGCGGAAATCTTTTGTTGTCTCCGTCGTTTGCACTTCCGCATGCG
>QHPZ01000191.1:0-4181 GCA_003219225.1 Verrucomicrobiota bacterium
CCTGGTTGCCTCGCGTTATTTTGCGATTGATCCAAATGAGCAGGCGCGAGTGATCAAATCGAGTCTGCCCACAAACACCGAATGGGCGTTTCCCTACGAGCTGCGCCTGGATCTGCGCACCCCATTCCCGCTGCCATGAATTGGTTTCGACAGAACCGCTGGCTCGGATCGTTCCTCATTCTGTTCGGGCTTGCAACTTTGCTCTCGCTCTTCTTTCTCTGGCGGGCGCGTGGAGCTTTTGCCGAAGCGACGACACGATTCGAGGCCGCAGCCACGGAGCGAAATCGACTCGAACGTCTCGATCCATTTCCAAGCGATCCCAATTATGAGAAAATGAAATTCTACTTCGACGATTACACTGCGGCCGTCGACAAAATGAAAGAGGACCTGAAGGTGCGGATGCTGCCGATTGCGCCGCTGGCGCCGAATGAATTCCAATCGCGGCTGCGCCAGGTCACTCTTGCCACGATGGAAAAAGCCCGCGTCAATAAAGTGCAGCTACCGCGCACGTTCTACATGGGTTTTGAGGAATTTGCCTCCTCGCTTCCAACAACGGCGGCGGCGCCATTGCTTGGCCAGCAGCTTTCCCAGATCGCGCTGTTGATGAATATCCTGATCGACGCACGCATCGATGGCGTGACGGCGCTGAAGCGAACAAAATTGCCGGAGGAAGGAGGCGCGGCCACGTCGACTCCTCCTCCACCCGCAGCCGGCGCGAAAACAGCCGCGGCCCCGGCGGCGCCGAAAGTGTTCGAGCGCAACGTTATCGATCTTACATTTGTCGCGACGCAGCCAGCCGCGCGCAAAGTGCTGAACCAAATCGCCAGCTCGAGTCAGCAGTTTTACATCGTTCGAACGTTGTATGTGAAAAACGAGAAGGACAAGGGGCCGGCGCGCGAGGGGGGCGAAGCGAACGCCGGCGCGGCAGCCGCAGGGTCGACTCCCGCGCTGGCGACGAGCGCGCCCGGCGGCGGCGGTGCACTGAAGTTCATCGTCGGCACAGAACACGTCCAGACGGCGGTCAAGGTCGAGATGTTGCGCTTTAAGTTTTAAACATGGAGTGGCTCCGCGCACATTATGAGCGCGTCGTGCTCGCGATTGCGGCGCTGCTCTTGCTCTATTTCGCGATCTCGATCGCGCGCAATGCGGTGAAATTTCCGCAAGAGTTCGCCGCGCGCCAGGTCACGGTCACGCCCAAGAAGGCGTCTCCACCGCGCGAAGCAGTCGACCTCGCTCGAGCGCAGGAGAAATTGCAACAGCCGGCGCAATGGGCGTTTCGCGAACGCACCGGGCTGTTCGTACCCGAGAAACATTTCATCGGCCCGGAAGGTTTGCCCGTTACTCTCAAAACCTCGGAGGTGCATCCCCCTGTGCCGAACGAGTGGTTGGAAACCTACGGCCTGCCGATCGCCGATTCCGACGTGCTCAGCCAGGACCCGGACGCCGATGGATTCAATAATCTGGACGAATGGCAGGGCCATACCAATCCCGTCGACAAAAACTCGCACCCTGAATACCTCACGAAATTGAAGATGAAGTCTTTTAGTGAGGAACCGTTTCGATTTGTGTTTTCCTCGTGGGTGGGCGACACCTTCGCCATCAATACCATCGATATGGCCGAGCCGACACAGTTCCTTCGCGTCGGCGAAAGCATTGCCGGGACGCGCTTCAAGATCGGGAAGTTCACCCCCAAATCTACGACCAATCAATATGGTACGACGATCGATGTTTCGGAACTAACCCTCCAGCACCTGGACACCAACGAACAAATGGTCCTGGTGAAGGAAAAGGTAGCCATTTCGCCGGAATCCGTCGTTACCTTCGAATACGCGTGGCCCAGCACTTCGCCGGCGCGCGATTTCATCGTCCGGCGAGACCAAGAATTTTCATTGAAACCGAACGACGATATCAAATATAAGCTTGTTGACGTGCAGCCGACTAAAGCGGTAATCGCCAACACTCGGGATCCCGATAAACCAATCGAGATCAATCTGCTGAGCCCTTAACCCTATCGACTCCGATGAGAAAAACTTCCATTATCCGCAGAATATTCGTGGCCGGCGTGGTTTGCGTGTTCCAAGTGCCGCTCGGTCAGGCGATCCTCGCCCAGACCACGATCGCTCAGGAAACGGTGGAGAGCGTCGCACAACGCGAAGTGGCGCGCCGCCAGTCCGCCGTCCCACAAGGCCGCGAGGCGATCGCGCGCGGAAAACGCGCGATGGCGCACAATGATTTCGCCGTCGCCCACGAGGAATTTCGCACTGCCGTCAATGTGCTCCCTGATGCCGTCACTTCCGGCAATCTGCACGATGAAGCGATCAAGGGTTTTTGCGACACCGGTGTGAAACTGGCCGAGCAACGCGTTTTGGACGACCGCTACAGTCCCAATTGCCGGCCCGCGGCCGAGCTGCTCGCTAATCTCGGCAACGGCGGCATCAGCATCGCCGGCACGAGCGTTTCGACCACCACCACCGAGGCAGTCGGTAGCCGCACGATGGGCCCGAAATTCCTGGCCAAGGTTGAGGAAGTAAAACGGCTGTTGGCCGATGCCGAAGCCTATTATCAGGCCGGACGCTACGATCTCGCGCACAAGAAATATGAGCAGGTCCTCGCGCTCGATCCCTATAACACTGCGGCCCGCCGCGGCGAAGAGAGGCTCGACAATATTAAGTCCAAGTATTCCGAGTTAGCGTATAACGAGACCAGAGCCCGCGCGCTGTGGGCGGTCGAGAAAGGCTGGGAGCAACCCGTGCATCGTTACGGGCAGGTCGTTGGCCCGATGGGCGAAGCCTTTCAACGCGATGCCACCGGGACCGCGCGCATCAATACCAAGCTGAACACCATCATCATTCCGCGGATCGAGTTCCGCGACGCCAGTATCCGTGAAGCGATCGATTTTATTCGCCAGCAAGCTGCGGCCAACGACCCGGCGACTGAAGGAAAGAAAGGCGTCGACATTGTCCTGCGGCTGGTGCCGCTCGGGCAGGTAGCTCCTCCGGCGGCGCCGGTGGAAGCCGCGGCTCCTCAGACCAGTCCAGCTGCTGCACCCGCCGAAGGCGGCGCGGTCCCGCAAACCACACCGGTGCAGGCGCGGCCCATTGTTGCTCCGGCTGTGGTTTCGTCGGCAGCTATTTCGTCGGGGCAAGCGCGCATCACCATCTCACTCACTCAAATCCCACTCGGCGAGGCGCTCCGTTACATCGCCGCTCAAGCCGGATTGAAAGTGAAAGTCGAACCGTATGCCGTTTCCATCATTCCGATGAGCGAGCAGAGCAACGACCTGATCACAAAAGAATATCGCGTCCCGCCGGGATTTATTAGCACGACGATCAACGTAGGCCCATCGGCGCTAAGCAATACGCCTTCTGGGGGAAAAGGTAGCCAGTCGGCGGCGACTAAACAGTCGGTGTCGGCGCCACAAGGTACGGGCAAGGACACGGTCGAATCGACCGGGGGCTCACAGCTCATCAGCCGTGAAAACGCCAAAGACTTCCTCGAAAGCCAGGGCGTGCCATTCCCGCCCGGCGCGAGCGCGAATTTTCTGCCGCAAAGCAGCCGACTCATTGTCCGCAACACGGCCGATAATCTCGAGCTGGTGGATGCGTTGGTCGAACAGGCCAGCATCGTGGCACCGAAACAGGTCGAGATCGAATCCAAATTCATCGAGATCACCCAAACCAATCTCAAGGAACTCGGCTTCGACTGGTTGCTCGGCCCCTTTAACCTCGGCAATGATCTCGTTTTCGGATCGGGCGGAACATCGGGGACGGGGACAGCCGTCAATCCAAGCAATTTCCCTTTTAATAATCCCCAGAGCAACCTACCAGGGAGCAACAATCCGATTGGCAACGCACCAACGACCATCTTTGGTCCCGGCCAGCCGGTCGGTGGAGGCGGCCCGGTCACTTCTGGCAATCGCAGCGGTAACCTGGCCATCAGTGCAAATGCGATCGACGCGTTGTTGTTCCCGACCAGCGGCGTGAGTTCGGTCGCGCCCGGGATTTTCGGTATTTCCGGCCTGTTCACCGATCCACAATTTCAGCTCGTCATTCGCGCGTTGAACCAAAAGAAAGGTGTCGATCTTCTCTCCGCGCCAAAAGTAACAACGAAGAGCGGCCAGCGCGCTGTCATCGAAATTGTTCGCGAATTTCGCTATCCGACCGCGTTCACTCCGCCTCAGG
>QHPZ01000191.1:4186-4707 GCA_003219225.1 Verrucomicrobiota bacterium
AGTGGTCATCGAAGTCGTGACGCCGACGACCCCACAAAGTTTTGAAACCCGGAACACCGGCGTCACTTTGGAAGTTGAACCGGTCGAGGGCCCCGATGGCGTGACTATCGATCTTAACCTGGTGCCGCAGGTCGTCGAATTCGAAGGCTTCATTAATTATGGTAACCCGATTTTCGGCATCAACCCGAACACCATCGGCGGCGTGGCTGTTCCGCAGATTTTGCTTACCAACAACGTCATCAATCAGCCGATCTTTAGCACGCGTAAGATCACGACGAGTGTCAGTGTGTGGGACGGCCAAACCGTTGTGCTCGGCGGTTTGATGCGCGAGGACGTTCAGAAAACCGAAGACCGCACTCCGATCCTTGGCGATCTTCCATTGTTCGGTCGGCTCTTCCGCACCAATGTCGATCAACACATCAAGCGGAACTTGATCATCTTCGTCACCGCGCGACTCGTTAATCCCGCGGGCGAGCCGCTCAATGCCACCGAGGAAGAAGAAGAGGCCGAGATCATCCCGC